>NZ_BMOM01000002.1 GCF_014647075.1 Deinococcus aerophilus
GGGCTACGCCTATCCCTGGGATAAACTGGTCGCGTCGGCGAGGTCTCTCTTCGCCGCTTGACGGGATTCTTGGAGCACTACCAACAGACCCATGCCCACGTTCGAGACGGTCCTGAAACAGGAGCGCAAGGCGGCCACCGGCATCGAAGTTCCTCCACATATCGTGGCGGAACTCGGCGCGGGGAAAAAACCGGCCGTGACGGTGATCCTGAACGGCTACACGTACCGCAGCACTGTGGCGGTCATGGGCGGCCGATACATGCTGCCGGTCAGCGCCGAACACCGCCAGGGCGCAGGCGTTCAGGCCGGGGACCAGGTGAGCGTCACCCTGCACCTGGACACTGAACCCCGTGAGGTCACGGTGCCGGACGATTTGCAGGCCGCGCTGGATGGTACGCCAGCCGCACTGGAGCGTTTTGAACGCCTCTCGTACAGCCAGCAACGCCAGCATGTGTTGTCGGTGGAAGGCACCAAGAACCCTGAGACCCGTGCCCGACGTGTGGCGAAAGCCATTCAGACACTCACGGCGGATAGCGGATAAGTGATAACAGCAGAGGTTCCCAGAGATCTGTTGAGCATCGGGGATGACAGACGCTGTCGGGACACCCTTCCATCAAGTCAATCTATGCAAAGCTACGCTGCGATTAACAGAGATAGACAGTGTTGACGATTTTGTATATATTCTGAAGATGCAGAGGATGTTTGACAATGCTCCCTCCGCCCTGCGCCGCCATCTGGAACGGCGGGAGTATGAGGCTTTCCTCGATCTGCTGAGTGCCGAGCTGCCCGGTCAGGCGGGGGGGCTGACCCGCAAGAACTACTTGTCCAGTCTGCGGGTCTTTCTGCGCTGGTGCGCCGAAGAGACCCGCTCGGTCCTGAACGCCACGCGGGCAGACGCCCTGGCGTATCAGACCCATCTGCAGGACCGGGGAACGCCCGCCACCGTTCACAACCACATGACCCGGGTGCGCACGCTGTACGGCATCCTGATGGCGCGCGGGGAGCATCCCGGCCCCAATCCCTATGAGGGCCTGAAGCTGCCAAGCAACCGACCCGAGGAACACCGCGACCTGTATACCGGGCCGGAGATCGCCCGTCTCCTGGCACATGGTGACGTGACCGAACGGCTGCTGGTGCTGCTGGGCGCGCACGTCGGACTGACCGGGCCGGAAACGGTGACGCTGCGCTGGGAGGCAGTCAATACCCACGCGGGCCACCTGGACGTGCGGGGCCGCCATCTGGAGGCCGACACGCAGGTCTACGCAGCCCTGCGCGAATACGGGCAGGAGCGTGGGCACACCGATCTGTTCGCGGCCACGGGACCGCTGTTCGACTTCCAGACCGATCACCAGCTGCGCGCCGCCCTGTTCCGGCTGTGCACGCGGGCCAATGTGCCCTACCGGGCGTGGCGGGCCCTGCGCAACACGGCCGGCCTGCGCATTCTGGAACAGACCGGAGATCCTGCCGCCGTCGCGCAGCGTCTGGGGCTGGGAACCCTGAAAGCCGTGGAGGTCTGGAAGAAGCTGTCCGGCCCCGGCCCCGCGTAGCAAGGTTCATCAACCGGTGCAGGGCATCAGCGTGGCGCCGCAGAAGCGCAATCCAGAGGTGCCGGAATGCGCCCCCATTGACGGCGTTGTTCTCACAGGCATGAAGGAATGATGGAGACCGGAAATCTTCCTAAAAACTCCACCACAGTCCCCGGCTCCACCAAGGTGCTAAGATACCGGGGTCACATGGGGACGCCCCGGTTTCGACGGTGTTCGTGGACAGTGACGTGGCGAGCCGAGGATGGTCGTTGGCCTCGTAAATCATCCGACCAAGCCTTTAACTGGCAACAACAGCGATTCTTTCGCACTGGCTGCTTAATCCCAGCCCAGCGACCGCATAGCCCGGCCATTGGCGCTGCGCGAGCTGACACAAAAGATGGCTAGTTCTGTGCGTTGTCTCGGCGCACCGGGCGAAACTTAGAGACTTGACGCGAAGGCAGCCCGTTCTCAGGCGGCCCAGCGTTGAAACCTAAATTGAGAACTACGCTCGTAGAAGCCCACTCAAGCAACATCGGACGAGGGTTCGACTCCCTCCGTCTCCACCATCCAGAAGTCTGCCCGCCTCTCCCGGCGGGCGGATTTCTTTTGAGGCTGGAGTCATCTGGAGTCGTACAGCTGGAGTCGTACAGCTCCGACTTGGGGCTTTCCGCATCCCTCTTCTGCTCCCCGAATGCAACCAGCCCAGACCGCACCCATGACCCTCACCCCTTGCTGTCCGTCCCATGGGAGCACAATTTGAGACAGCACATGCAGTGGTTCCCTGAGTGGGAGGCGGCTATCCTAGGGCATGGACCGTCCCGACGTACCTTCCGGGTCCACGGCACCGCAGGGAAGCCGGGACCATCCCACCTTTCAGGAGGTCTATCCCGGCTTCCCGGAACCGCAGTTCGAGCCGCTGACCTTCACCCGGCGCTCTCCGGATGAGACGCTGGCCCGGGCCCGGGCGTTCTACGAGGAGATGCAGACCCGCCGCACCACCCGGCACTTCAGCCGGGACGCGGTCCCGCGCGAGGTGATCGAGTGGGCAGTCCTCAGCGCCGGCACCGCGCCCAGCGGCGCCCACCGCCAGCCCTGGCGCTTTGTCGCGGTGCAGGACCCTGACCTCAAGGCTCGCATCCGTGAGGCGGTGGAGGCCGAGGAATACAGGACCTATACCGCGCGCATGACCGACGAGTGGCGCTCGGCGCTCGCCGCGCTGGGCACCGACTACGTCAAGGAGCACCTCACGGACGCTCCCTGGGTGGTGGTGGTGTTCCGCGAGAAATACGGGCTGCGGAACGACGGCACGACCTACAAGAACTACTACACCGTGGAAAGTGTCTCGATGGCCGTGGGGCTGTTCCTGGCCGCCATCCATCACGCAGGTCTGACCACCCTGACCCATACGCCCAACCCGATGGGGTACCTGAGCGAACTGCTGGGCCGCCCCCGCAACGAGGAGCCGCTGATCGTGATGCCGGTGGGCTACCCCGCCCCGGACGCCCACGTGCCGAAGCTGAGCCGCAAACCCCTGGCCGAGATCTTTCAGGTTGACCTGGGTCCATCTGGACAATGACGCAGGCAAAAGGGGATCGGCCGGGGCCCACCGTTCCCCGGACTGCAGCCGCGTACAGAACGGCTCCCCAGACCGTCAGGAATTGGTGGGAATGGGCTGTTAGGCTGTAACCCGGACATGCAGACCTCCCCGCCCCCGCTGACCGGCTTTCCCGACCTGGGCGGCCGGTGGCGCCGCACCCTGCTGATGACCATTCCGATCGCTGGGCTGGCCTTTGCCATCGGGCTGGTGCTGGACCCGGTCAGCGGGCAGTCCACCCCCTTCGACCGGCTGGCCTATCCGCTGCTGATCGCCGGCGTCTGCGCCCTGGAGTTCGCGTTGTGGCGCTGGCGCAATGCCACAGCGGCGGTGGTCACCGGGCTGGTGCTGCTCTCGGGCGGTTTCTTTCTGTGCAAGCTGATCTATCTGCTGTTCTTTCTGCCCGCCGGCCTCTCGGTACAGACCGAGATGACCGAGTCTTTTTTCTGGATTCCGGCGGTGTATGTCCTGTCGCTGTTCGTTCCCAACCTGCGCGCGGCGCGCAGCATCGTCGTGGCCTTTTTTGGGGGGATGGTGCTGTGCGCCGTGGTCTACGCCGCGGGCCATGTGTGGACCGGCGAGTCGGTGGGCGTCATCTTTGCGCTCACCGAGCTGATTCTCGCCAACCTGACCCTGCTGTGCCTGACCTATGTCTTCATCGGCTACAAGGACCTGCTGTCGGGTGCCCAGGCGCGCGCCGAGACCCTGCAGCGCATGGTTCACACAGACCTCCTGACTGGTCTGCCCAGCCGCCAGCGCTTCGAGGAAGAACTGGACCTTCTGACCAGCAGGCACGAGGCCTTCTCTCTGCTGTTCATTGATGTGGACGGCTTCAAACTGGTCAACGACACGCTCGGCCACAGTGCCGGCGACGACGCCCTGCGCGAATTTGCGGGCCGACTGGAGCTGTTTCTGAACGGCGGCGACCTCGCGGCGCGCATCAGCGGCGACGAGTTCGTGATGATCTTCCGGGGCACCCCACCGCAACGGGCCCTGGCCCTGGCCCACCACATCCTCGAGAGCGTGAACCGCCCGTTTCTGGTGCGCGGACAGCAGGTCCAGCTCACCGCCAGCATCGGCCTGAGCGCCTTTCCCGAGGACGCCCAGGACAGCGAGGCGGTGCTGCGCCACGCCGACGCGGCGATGTACCACGTCAAGAGCAGCGGCAAGAACGGGGTGCGCCGCTTCGACGGAGCGCTCGACGCCGAGCTGGAGCGGCGCAAGGTGCTGGAGCGCGAGTTCCAGTTCGCGCTGCAGCGCGGGCAGCTGAGCGTGGTCTATCAGCCCATCTTCCACCTGCCGTCCGGCGAGGTACACAAGGCCGAGGTGCTGCTGCGCTGGACCCACCCCGAGTTCGGGGCGGTGTCCCCCGGCACCTTCATCGCCATGGCCGAGTCGAGCGGCCAGATCATTCAGGTGGGCGGCTGGGTACTCGACACCGCCTGCGCCCAGGCCCGGCGCTGGCGCGACCTGCTGGGACAGCCGCTGGTCGTCACGGTGAACGTCTCCCCGGTCCAGTTTCTGCAGCCCAGCTTTGTGCCCCAGGTCAAGAACGCGCTGCTGCGCAGCGGCCTGCCGGCCAGCGCCCTGGAACTGGAACTCACCGAGGGCGCGGTGATGCAGCAGCCCAGCACCGTGCGCGCGGCGCTGCACGACCTGCGGCAGCTGGGCGTGAGCATCGCCATCGATGACTTTGGCACCGGGTATTCCTCGCTGTCGTACCTGCGCGATCTGCCCATCAACAGCATCAAGATCGACCGCTCGTTCATCCGGGATCTCGCCACTCCGCGCCGCGCGCCGCAGTACGCCGTGGCCCTAGTCGAGGCGATCGTGGGCATCGCCCGCACGCTGGACCTGCAGGTGGTCGCCGAGGGCATCGAATCATCCGGTCAGCTGGAACTCGTGAGAAGCTTCGGCTGCGATTTCGCTCAGGGCTATCACTTTGCCCGCCCCATGGAGGCCCAGGCCCTGACCGAACTGCTTCACCATGACGTGACGGCCGGCGACGCTCCCCCCCACATCCGCCTCAACTGAAGGCCGCACGGGCCCGCCCCGGCGTGGCCGGCAACACCGGCATACCCGCAAAAAACTTCCCCGGCGAGTACTCGCCGGGGAAGGGAAGGCACGGCGGTGATCAGCGTGACTGGGTGCCCGAGGGGGCCAGAGACAGCGTGGGGCCACTGGCGGGGAGGCGCAGCTGGACCACCGTCAGCACCACGAAGGCGGCTTCCACCAACAGGGAGAGGACGCCGGCAGATTCGGCCCAGTTGCCGATATCGCTGTGCGCATGGGGCAGCCCCACCGTGCGCGTCAGGGTGTAGGCCACGATCGCCCCCCGAGATCAGCAGGCCCAGGGCGTACCCGTTTTTCCAGTGTGAGCTGAGCAGCCACGCCCCCGCCGCCGCGCACCCGGCCACCAGCAGGATGTACAGCCAGCCCAGGTAGGCCGTCTCGTTCAGCTTGTCCGGAATGTCCTTGAAGTGGATCCAGCCGATGCCCGCCAGCAGGACGACGCCCAGCCCGTGGTGTTGCAAGTGCCTCATATGGCTCCCTTAGACGCGGCTGCAGCGCTTCGCCGGCCCCCACCTCCACGCCTCCAGAGGAGCTTCAGCAGTCAAGGCCCTCTGTAGTTAAGTGGGCGCGAGGGCCGCGCGTCCCCCAAGAAGCCACAAAGCAGAAATAAGCTCAGGCTTTCTGGGCAGACTGCGGCGGCGCTGCGGCGGGAGAAGACCAGCGGGCCGGGGTCCATTTGACCTCGCTGCGCCCGCTCTCGACCACCCGCTCGATGAACTGCACGCCGCGCGCACCTTCCTCCAGCGTGGGAAAGTCGGCGATCAGTGGATCGGGGGCGCGGCCCTCCAGCCGGGCGCGAATGGCCTCGGCCACGCCGCGGTACACGTTGGCGAAGGCCTCGATGAAGGCCTCGGGGTGGCCGCTGGGCAGGCGCGACGCGGCCTGGGCAGCGGCGCTGAGGTACGGGTTGCCCCGCCGCAACATCTGCAGCGGCGCGTCCAGAAACTGCACTTCCAGAGTGTTGGGTTCCTCCTGCCGCCAGCACAAGCTGCCGCGCGTGCCGAAGACGCGCAGCCGCAGATCATTCTCCGCGCCGATCCCGATCTGCGAACACCACAGCACGCCGCGCGCCCCGCCGGCGTAGCGCAGCAGCATGTTCGCGTCGTCGTCGAGCTGCCGGCCCGGCACGAAGGTCGTCAGGTCGGCGCAGATCGCCTCCAGTTCCAGGCCGGTGACGGTGGCGGCCAGATGCTCGGCGTGGGAACCGATGTCGCCCACCGCCCCCGCCAGACCGCTGCGGGCCGGATCGGTGCGCCAGCCGGCCTGCTTGTTGCCCGTCTCCTCCAGCCGGGTGGCGAGCCAGCCCTGGTTGTACTCCACGATCACCTTACGCACCTGGCCCAGCCGGCCGTCGCGGACCAGGTGCCGCGCCTCGCGCACCATCGGGTAGCCGCTGTAGTTGTAGGTCACGGCAAAGACCACGCCCGAGCGCTGCACCACGGCCATCAGGTCGCTGGCCTGCTCGCTGGTGTGGACTAGGGGCTTGTCGCAGACCACGTGGATGCCCGCCTCAGCGAAGGCCCGGGCAACCGGGTAATGCAGGTCGTTGGGCGTGACCACCGAGACGAAATGAATGCGCTCGCCCGGCGGCCGGGCCAGTTCACCCTCCACCATGGTCTGCCAGGTGGGGTAGCTGCGCTGCGGAGCCAGTCCCAGCGCCGCACCGGAGCGGCGTGATTTTTCGGGCGTGCCCGACAGCGCCCCCGCCACCAGATCAATCTGGCCGTCCAGGGCGGCGGCCATGCGGTGGACCGCCCCGATAAAGGCCCCTTCCCCGCCCCCGACCATGCCCATGCGCAGCCGAGACACCTAGCGCTCCCGCGCGAAGGCGGCATCGAAGGCGGCGGCGGCCGGCTCGAAATCCAGCCGGCGCACGAAGGCGGCGCTCTCCGCCGCGCCGCGCACGCGGTCCATGCGGGCGTCCTCCCACTCGACGCTCAGGGGGCCCGCGTAGCCCACGTCGTTCAGGGCCGCGATGACCTCCTCGAACTGCACGTCGCCGCGCCCAACGCTGCGAAAATCCCAGAAGCGCCGGGCATCGCCGAATGAGGTGTGCCCCCCGAACACGCCCACATCGCCGTTGCCGTGGCCCCACCACACGTCTTTCATGTGAACGTGGAAAATCCGGTCGCCGAAGTCACGGATGAACTTCACGTAGTCCACCCCCTGATACGCGAGGTGGCTGGGATCGTAGTTGAAGCCGAAACGCGGGTGCGCGGCGGCCTCCAGCGCCCGCCGGGCCGTGGCGAGGTCAAAGGCGATCTCGGTGGGATGGACCTCCAGGGCGAAGTTGACCTCCACCTCCCCGAACACGTCCAGGATGGGCCGCCAGCGATCGGCAAAGTCCTGAAACCCGCGCTCCCAGTACGCCTGCGGGGTGGGCGGAAAGGCGTACAGACTGTGCCAGATGGAGGAGCCGGTGAACCCGTTCACCACCCCCACGCCAAATTTTGCGGCGGCGCGCGCCGTGTTCATCATTTCCCGGGCGGCCCGCTGGCGGACGCCCTCGGGGTCGCCGTCGCCCCAGACGTGGGCGGGCACGATCTCGCGGTGGCGTTCGTCGATGGGATCGCACACCGCCTGCCCGACGAGGTGGTTGCTGATGGCGTGAACGCTCAGGCCGTGACGGGCCAGCAGCTCGCGTCTGCGCTCCACGTACCCGTCGTCCTCCAGGGCGACCCGCACATCGAAATGGTCGCCCCAGCAGGCGAGTTCCAGGCCGTCGTAGCCCATCTCGCGCGCCAGCGGCGCCAGCTCTTCGAGGGGCAGATCGGCCCACTGGCCGGTAAACAGGGTGAGGGGTCTGGGCATGTGGCCTCCGGGAAAAGGGGGGCGGTGGAAGCGCTGCGGACCTCGGGGTGCGGCGGGCTCCCGACGACCTCGAATGTCTTCCGGCCCCGGCGGGAGCGTCAAAACGTGGTGGGGAACGCTGTCGGTCTTTCCAGCTTAGGAGGCCAGATGGGCCCCGTCAAACCCAATTTTCGGCTCGGGAGTGCAGGGGTTCCACCCACCGGTCTGTCCCGGCACCATCTGCCCTGGAAACCCAAGCTGTCCTGGAAACTCGGGGCGAATTGCATAACAGAATGGTGCTTTTCGGCCGTATTGCTTGAAGTAATAATGAAAATACCGTAATATACTTCTCATTCGGTTAAACGTCTCCTGTGAGGGATCGGACCGGCCCGCCCCGCCTGCCGGCTGGATGCACGCCGCGTCCGCCGATGGGCACCCCTCTGCGAAGGAGCCCCGTTGTGACCGACGTCCCAGCCGCAAGCCGCGCACTGCAGGAATTACTGCCCCCTTTTGGCCCCCATGAGGCCAGCGCCGAGGCGCACCGCTGCCTGTACTGCTACGACGCACCGTGCGTGCAGGCCTGCCCCACCCACATCGACATTCCCACCTTTATCCGCAAGATCGCCACGGGCAACCTGCGCGGATCGGCGCGCACCATTCTGGAGGCCAATTTCCTGGGCGGCACCTGTGCGCGGGTGTGTCCCGTCGAGGAGCTGTGCGAGGGGGCCTGCGTGCTGAACAGCGAGGAAAAGCCCATCGCCATCGGGCGGCTGCAGCGGCATGCGGTAGACCACGTGCAGGAACGCGGCGTGCAGCTGTTCAGGCCGGGGCCGCCCAGCGGACGCAGAGTGGCGGTGGTGGGCAGCGGCCCGGCCGGCCTGAGCGTCAGCGCCGAGCTTGCCCAGCTGGGCCACACGGTCACGCTGCTCGAAAAGCGGGAGCTGGGCGGCGGCCTGAGCACCTACGGCATCATCGTGCTGCGCGAACCGGTAGAGGTGGCGCTGCGCGAGGTGGACGCGGTGCGGGAACTGGGCGTGGACGTGCAGACCGGACATGAACTGACGGACCGGGCCGGGCTGGACGTCCTGCTCAGCGAATACGACGCCGTGTTTCTGGGGCTGGGGCTGGGCGCGGTGCCCGCGATGGGCATTCCGGGCGAGGAGCATCTGCTGGACGGCCTGCGGTACATCGAGGACAGCAAGATTCGCCCGGAAGTGCTGCCCGACGCGCAGAACGTCGTGGTAATTGGCGCGGGCAACACCGCCGTGGACGCGGCCACGGTAGCCCGGCGGCGCGGCGCATCAGTCACCATGCTGTACCGCCGCACCGAGGCCGAGATGACGGCGTACCGCCACGAATATGAATTTGCGCTCTCGGAGGGCATTGGGTACCGCTTCCTGACCCAGCCGGTGCGGGTGCTCTCGGGGGGCGGGCGCGTGACCGGCGTGGAGTGCGTGCGAATGGTGCTCGGCCCGCCGGATGCGGGCGGACGGCCCGGTCCGCGGCCGCTACCCGGCAGCGAATTCGTGGTTCCCTGCGACGCCGTGATCTCGGCCATCGGCCAGGAGAAACCCGCGCTGGCCGTGGAACTCGGGCTGGAGGTCACGGGCGGGTACATCGCCGTGGACGGCGCCATGCAGACCAGCATGCCCCGCGTGTATGCCGGCGGCGACTGCGTGCGCGCCCGCGGCACCGCCAGCACCGTGATGGCCGTGCAGGACGGCAAGTACGCCGCCGCCGCCATCCACCGCCTGCTTTCATCCACCCTGGAGGCCGCCCATGGCTGACCTGTCTGTCCATTTTGCCGGTATCCGCGCGCCCAATCCGTTCTGGCTGGCCTCCGCGCCGCCCACCAACAGCGGCGCCCAGATTCACCGCGCCTTCGAGCACGGCTGGGGCGGAGCGGTGTGGAAGACCATCGGCGCGCCGGTGCTGAACATCAGCAACCGCTACGCCGGTCTGAGCGTGGGGGGGCAGCGGCTGCTCGCCATCAACAATGTCGAACTCATCAGCGACCGCCCGCTGGACGTGAACCTGCGCGAGATCGCCGAGATCAAGCGGCTGTGGCCCGACCGCGCCGTGATCGTCTCGGCGATGGTGGACGCCAGCCCCGAGGCGTGGCGCGAGATCGTCATGATGATCGAGGACACCGGCGCCGACGGCATCGAGCTGAACTACGGCTGTCCGCAGGGCATGAGCGAGCGCGGCATGGGCGCGGCGGTGGGGCAGGTGCCCGAGATGTGCGAGCTGAACACCCACTGGGTCACGTCCATCACCCGGTTGCCGGTGATTGTCAAGCTCACGCCCAATGTCACGCACATCACCGATTCGGCACACGCCGCCATCGCGGGCGGAGCACACGCCCTGTCCCTGATCAACACCATCAACTCGGTCATGAGCGTGGACCTCGACACCCTGCAGATCACCCCCAGCATCGGCGGGCGCGGCACCCACGGCGGCTACGCGGGGCCCGCGGTCAAGCCGATTGCGCTGAACATGCTCACCGAGCTGCTGACCGACGAGGGCGTGCTCAGGAGCGGCGTGCCGGTGTGTGGCATGGGCGGCATCCAGACCTGGCGCGACGCCGCCGAGTTCCTCCTGCTCGGCGCGGGGGCCGTGCAGGTCTGCACCGCCGCCATGCACCACGGCTACCGCATCGTGGAGGACATGATCGACGGCCTGAGCAACTGGATGGACGACAAGGGCTTTGCGGCGCTTCCCGACCTCACCGGGCGGGCGCTGCCGCAGGTGAGCACCTTCGGTCAGCTGGATCTGGGCTATCAGGCGGTCGCGCGCATCGACCCGGACCGGTGCATCCAGTGCAACCTGTGTTACGTGGCCTGCAACGACACGGCGCACCAGTGCATTGATCTGGTGGCCCCGGGCGGCGTGCGGGTCAATCCCGGCTACGACCCGCGCGTCAATGGCCGGGCGGTGGCCGACACCCGCCCCACGCCCGTGGTGCGCGAACCCGACTGCGTGGGCTGCGCGCTGTGCGCCAACGTCTGTCCGGTGGACGGCTGCATAGAGATGGTCAGTGTGCCCAGCACCCAGGAGCACGTCAGCTGGGATCAGCTCACTGCCCGGCGTCCCGAGATCGCCAGCAGCTGGGAGGCGATGATGGCCTACCGCAAGGAGCAGGGCATCGAGATCCACTGACCTCCCCCCCGGCCAGCGCCCCTCCCCCACCTTCCATCCCGCGAGGTCAGACCCATGGCACTGCTCATCCAGAACGGCGAGATCGTCACTTCGGACCAACGGTACACGGCGGACATCCTCATCGAGGGCGAGACCATCACGCAGATCGGGGAGGAGCTGGACGTGCCCGACGGTGCGGAGGTCATCGACGCGTCGGGCCAGTACGTCTTCCCCGGCTTCATCGACCCGCACGTCCACGTGCATCTGCCGTTCATGGGCACCTTTGCCAAGGACACCCACGCGACCGCCTCGCAGGCCGCGCTGATCGGCGGCACGACCACCTTCATCGAGATGCTCGCCCCCGCCGCCAGCGAAACGCTGAGGAGCGGGTGGCAGACCTGGACCGACAAGGCGCACGGCCACAGCGCATGCGACTACACCTTTCATATCGGGGTGACGCGCTGGGACGGGGAGACCGAGCAGACGCTGCGCGAACTGGTCTCCGGCGGGATGACCTCCTTCAAGGTGTTCCTGGCCTACAAGGACGCGTTCGGAATCGAGGACGCGGCGCTGTTCAACACGCTGAAGCTGGCCCGAGAACTGGGCGTGGTGGTCACGGCCCACTGCGAGAATGCCGAGCTGGTCTCGCAGTTGCAGGCCCAGTTGCTGGCCGAGGGCAAGACCGGCCCCGAGTGGCACGAACCCAGCCGCCCCGAGCAGGTCGAGGCCGACGGCACCGCCCACTTCGCCACCTTTCTGGAGATGACCGGCGCGGAGGGCTACGTGGTCCACCTGTCCAATGCCCGGGCCCTGAAGGCGGCGCTCGACGCCCGGCAGCGCGGCGTGAAGCTGCACATCGAATCGGTGATTCCACATTTTCTGCTGGACAGGACCTTTGCCGAGCGGCCCGGCGTGGAGGGAGCGAAATACGTGATGAGCCCGCCGCTGCGCGACAGGGCCAATCAGGCGGCGCTGTGGAAGGCCCTGAAGAACGGGGACATCGACACGGTGGCGACCGACCACTGCCCCTTCGACGTGGAGCAGAAGCGAATGGGCGACGGCAATTTCACCCTGATTCCCAACGGCATCCCGGCCATCGAGGACCGCGTGAACCTGCTGTACACCTACGGCGTGTGCCGCGGCGGGCTGAGCCTGAACCGCTTCGTGGACGCGGCGAGCACCCGCGCCGCGCAGATCTTCGGGCTGTATCCCAAGAAGGGCGCGGTGCAGGTCGGCTCGGACGCCGATCTGGTGATCTACGACCCGGGTTACCGCGGCACGGTCAGCGCGGCAACCTCGCACGTCAACAACGATTACAGCGGCTTCGAGGGCTTCGAGATTGAGGGGCGGCCCCGCGTGGTAACGGTGCGCGGCCAGATCGCCGTGCGAGACGGGGAATTCGTGGGCGACCCCGGGCGCGGGCAACTGCTGCGCCGTCCGCCGCGCGTGGCCGACGGGGCGAACGAAGGTGCGCGCCGGGAACGGGAGCGGGGTTGACAGCCCCCTCGCTGTCCCCGGCCGTGCAAGACGCGGTGCAGCCTGCCGTGCACCTCAGGAATCTGAGCATGGTCTTCCGAGGAACCGGAGGCGACACGGTGGCCCTACAGGACGCCAACCTGGACATCGCACACGGCGAGTTCGTCAGCCTGATCGGACCCAGCGGCTGCGGCAAGACCACGCTGCTGCGGCTGATGGCCGACCTGATCACACCGACGAGCGGCGAACTGCTGGTGGGCGGCCAGACGCCCGCGCAGGCGCGGCAGGCCCGAGCCTACGGCTACGTCTTCCAGGCTCCGGCCCTGCTGGAATGGCGCACCGTGCTGAACAACGTGCTGCTGCCGCTGGACGTGATGAACACCCCGAAGGCCCAGAGACAGGACCGCGCCCACGAGATGCTGAGACTCGTTGGGCTGGAGGGTTTTGCGGGCCGTTACCCGTGGCAACTTTCCGGCGGGATGCAGCAGCGGGTGAGTATTGCCCGCGCCCTGGCCTTCGATCCAGGGCTGCTGCTGATGGACGAGCCCTTCGGTGCGCTGGACGAGATCACGCGTGAACACCTCAACGGCGAACTGCTGCGGCTATGGCAGGAAACCGGCAAGACGGTGGTGTTCGTGACCCACGGCATCGGCGAGGCCGTTTTTCTCAGCACCCGGGTGGTCGTGATGACCGCGCGGCCCGGCAAGATCGAGGGGGTTGTCGACATCGACCTGCCGTATCCGCGCAACCTGGAGACCCGCGAGACCCCACGCTTTTTTGAGCTGGCGACCCAGGTGCGCGAACTGCTGCGCCGGGGCCACGGATTTGATGGAGCCGGCTAGCGTGCGTGCGCGCCCTTCCCCGATGGCCGGCAGCCTGGGTCCGATGCTGCTCGTGGCGCTGCTCGCCGCGCTGCTGTACTGGCCCCTGATGCTCGCCGTGAACGTGGGCGCGGCGCAGCGCACCCTGGACAGCGGAGCGGTACTGGACTGCCAGACGGCCCTGTCGTGCGCCACCCGGCTGCGTAATCCGGTGCTGCCTGCCCCGGCGCAGCTGGGAAACAGCCTGCGCGCCATGAGCGTGCCGCCGCTGGCCCCCACCAGCATGCCGTACAACACGCTGGTCACGGCGGGCGAGACGCTGGTGGGGTTGCTGATCGCCGTGGTGCTGGGGGTGGGACTGGCCGTGGCCCTGGTCGCCAGCCGCGCCTTCGAACGCGTGACCCTGCCGTGGCTGATCGCCTCGCAGACCGTACCGGTGATCGCGCTCGCGCCGATGCTGGCGGTGGTGCTGGGGCAGTACGGCGTGCAGGGCTGGTTGCCCAAGGCGCTGATCGCCGCGTACATCGCCTTCTTTCCGGTGGCGGTGGGCGTGGCGGCGGGCCTGCGCAGCCCCGACCCCATGCAGGAAGACCTGCTCACCACCTACCGTGCCTCGGGCTGGCAAACCTTCTGGACGCTGCGGCTGCCCGCCAGCGTGCCGTTTCTGTTCACGTCGCTGAAGGTGGGCGCCACCGCCGCCCTGATTGGCTCGATTGTGGCCGAGATCAGCACCATCAGCTTCTCCGGGCTGGGCAAAATGCTCGCCGAGAACTCGCGGGCGTCCGACACGCTGGCGCTGTGGGTGATCATGCTGTACGGCGCGGGCCTGGGGATCGCGCTGGTGGCCGTGCTGGGCATGGTGGAAAGGTGGGTGACACCGTGGCAGGCCGGGCAGTCACGCTAGGGCGGGGGCCGGCGGGCAGATGGCCCGGCCTGGGCGGCTGGCTGACGCTCGGGCTGGGCGTGGCCCTGCTGCTGAGCGCCGTGTGGACGGTCTGGGGGTTTGCTCTGGACAGCGTACCCCCGGAGCGCCGGGGCCTGAGCGTGGTCCTGCTCGTTGTGGGGCTGGCGGGCGGAATCTCCGGCCTGGCCCGAATCGCCCGCCGCACCGCCGGCCTGGTTCCGGCGCTGCTTGCCGCGCTGCTCACCTTGATTGCAGTGGAGGCGCTGCTGCGCGCCTACGGAGTGCCGCCCGGCCTGATTCCCACGCCGACGCGGGTGCTCACCGCCCTGGCGACCTCGCGCGCGGTGCTGCTGGGAGACGCCCGCGTGACCTTCGTGCAGGAGGCGCTCGTCGGGTACCTGTTCGGCGCGGGGGCCGGAATTCTGGTCGCGCTGGCGGCGGTGCGTTTTCCCTTTCTGGAACGCGGAGCGCTGCCGTACGCGGGGCTATTTTCCAGCATTCCCATCGTGGCGCTGGCCCCGGTCATTGTGAAAGCCTTCGGCCTGGAGTGGACGAGCAAGGCGATCATCGTGGGCATCACGGTGTTCTTTCCGGTGGTGGTGAACGTGGTGCGCGGCCTGCAGAGTGCCAGTCCCCTGCTGCTGGACCTGATGCGGACCTACGCGGTCACGCCTGCCGCCTCGTTCCGGCTGGTGCGGGTGCCCAGCGCCCTGCCCTTCCTGTTCAATGCCCTCAAGATCGGCAGCACGCTGGCCCTCATCGGCGCCATCGTCGGCGAATTCTTCGGCACCACCGGCCAGGGGCTGGGCTTCCGCATCCAGATCGAGGCTGGGCGCTTCAACCTGGACATCGTGTGGGCCGCCATCGTGATCGCCTCGGTGCTGGGCATCGCGTTCTACGGCGCGGTCAGCTGGCTCGAGGCGCGCTTCACGGGCTGGCATGCCCGCCGGCGCTGAGCGCCGCCTTATTTCACTCCTCAACGGCCCCTCCGTCTCCCGTGCACCGATGCTCCTCTCACCGTCACCCACTGCGCCCTGCGCGCCCGGAGGAATCCATGAATAGAAGCGTCCTGTCCGCCCTGTCTGCCGTCCTCGCCGCCTCTGCCCTGGCGACGGCGGGCGCCGCCAATGTGCCGGTGAAGGTGCAGCTCAAGTGGTTTCCACAGGCGCAGTTCGCGGGCTTCTTTGTGGCCCAGGCCAAGGGCTTTTACAAGGCCGAGGGCCTGGACGTGACGCTGCTGCCCATTGGGGACCAGTCGCCGATCCAGACGGTGGCGACGGGCGCAGCCGACTTCGGGACCACCTGGATCACCGACCTACTCACCGCCCGCCAGCAGGGATTGCCGGTGGTGCACATCGCCCAGCTGTTCCAGAAGAGCGGCTATACCCTGGTCGCCCTGAAATCCAGCAACCTCACCGATCCCAAGCAGTTCGCGGGCAAGCGCATCGGGGTGTGGCCCAGCGGCAACGAGTACCCGGCAGTGGCCCTGCTCAAGAAGTACGGCCTGAGCACCAGCCTGGACAGCACGGTGGCCAACCCCAGCGTGCAGGCGGTGACGTACCCCTTCGACCCCAGCCTGGTCTTTCCCGACAAGGTCGATCTGGTGAGTGCCATGACCTACAACGAGGTCGACCAGATCGTGGGGCTGGGCTATCCGCTGGATCGGCTCAAGATCTTCAATGTCAGTGATTTCGGTATCAACCTGCTCGAGGACCTGATGTTCACCACCCAACGGACGCTGGACAGCAAGAACTTCAAGAACAGCGGCCTGAGCGGGCAACAGGTGGCCGCCAAGCTGATACGCGCGACCCTCAGGGGCTGGAACTACGCCGTGGCGAACCAGAAGGAGGCCGTGCAGATCGTGCTGGTGAACTGCGGCAACACCTGCAAGGGCTCAGGCACCCGCGCCAGCGCCAGCGGCCACCAGACCTGGCAGATGGCCGAGGTCGCCAAGCTATACCGCGCCGGACAGACCCTCAAGGGCAACGCGGGACTGCTCGACCGGGTCACCTACGACGCCAACGTGAAGCTGCTCATGGACCTGGGCATCCTGAAAAGCGCCCCCAGCGCCGGGGCCGTGAACTACAGCGTGTGGGAGGCAGCCACTGGCAAGAAGGCGAGGTAAGCCCAGACCCAGGGAGCTCAGGGGAACGGAGGCGTAAGGTGGGCGGCATGCCCCTGATCTTCTCCGGACCCCGGCTCCCCTCCTCCGTTCCGCTCGGGCGGGCCGCATGAGCTCCTGGCCCGTGCAGGAAGGGGTGTTCGAGCTGGGCGACTGGCCCGCCGAACGGGGCGGCGTGATCCGCAGCGCCCGGCTGGCATGGCAGACGCACGGCACCCTGAACGAGGCGCGCGACAACGTGATCGTGTATCCGTGCAGCTACACGGCCACGCACGCGGGCCAGAGCTGGCTGATCGGCCCGGACGGGGTGCTAGACCCGGAGCGGTGGTTCATCGTCATTCCCGACATGTTCTCCAACGGCGTGTCGTCGGGGGCAGCAGACACGCCGG
The DNA here is from genome assembly GCF_014647075.1 of Deinococcus aerophilus. NCBI lineage: Bacteria > Thermotogati > Deinococcota > Deinococci > Deinococcales > Deinococcaceae > Deinococcus > Deinococcus aerophilus. Next base: position 16,834 of record NZ_BMOM01000002.1, read on the forward strand.
AGTACCCGGGGGTGGTGACCGTGCGCGACAACGTGCTCGCGCAGGAGCGGCTGCTGCGCGAGGTCTTCGGGGTCACGCACCTCGCGGCCGTTTACGGCTTCTCGATGGGCGCCATGCAGGCGTATCACTGGGCGGCGCTTTTTCCCGATCGGGTCGAGCGGGCCATCGTCGTGTGCGGCAGCGCCCGCACCGCCCCACACAACCGGGTGTTCCTGTCCGGGCTGCTGCGAACGCTGGAGGCTGCGCCGGAGTATGTCGGAGGTGGCCAGTTCAGCGCGGTGCCGCACGCCTCGCTCAGAGCGTTCGGTCACATCTATGCCGGCTGGGGCCTGAGCCAGGACTTTTACCGCCAGGAGCTGTTTCGCACCGTCCTGGGCGCACCCGATCTGGACACCTATCTGCAGACCGACTGGGAAGCCAGTTTTGCGGCCCGCGACGCGGCGAATCTGTATGCCCAGGCGCTCACGTGGTTCCACGGAGACATCAGCGCCAATGACCGCTACGGCGGCGACCTCGCCGCGGCGCTGGGGGCCATTGAGGCGCGGGTGCTGCTGATGCCCGGCGAGACCGACCTGTATTTCCGGGTGGCCGACAACGCCGCCGAGCTCACTCAGCTGCGGCGCGGCGAGTTGCGGCCTATTCCCTCGGTGTGGGGTCACCGCGCGGGCAGTCCCGCCGGCCTGCCCGAGGAACTGGCCTTCCTCAAAGCGGCGGTGCGCGGCTGGCTGGCGGAATAACCGTTCCCTGAAGCCCACAGACCGCTTTTTGGGTAAGGTGGATCATGCCTCTAGATCCCGAACGGACGGTCCAGGAACTCAAGGCCCTGCGTGAGCTGACCGGTGACGAGCACGGTGCGCAGCGGGTGGCCTTCACCGACACCTGGGTGAGGGCGCGCGACTTTCTCAAGGAGAAGCTGGCCGAATTGCCTGTGGAGGTCCACACCGACGCGGCGGGCAACCTGTGGGCGACCCTGCGGGGCGACTCGGAACAGGAACTGCTGATCGGCGGGCACATCGACAGCGTGCCCAACGGCGGCTGGCTGGACGGCTGCCTGAACACCCTGGCGGGCCTGGAAGTGCTGCGCCGCCTGAGCGAACAGGGCCGCCCCCCCGTGACGGTGCGGCTGGTGGACTGGGCCGACGAGGAGGGCGCGCGCTTTGGCCGCAGCCTGTACGGTTCGAGCGCGGCGGGGGGCAACATCGACCTTGCCGAGATGCGCAAACTCAGGGACCGTGACGGAGTGGGCCTGGAAGACGCCCTGGCCCGTGTGGGCATCACGCTCGCCGACGCTCCGCAGGCCCGCGATGAACTGAAAAACGCAGGGGCCTACCTGGAACTGCACATCGAGCAGGGGCCGGTGCTCGAGGGCCTGGGGCTGCCCCTGGGGGCGGTGCTGGGCACCTTCGGGGTCGAGCGGCACACCATTACCTTTCACGGTCAGGCGGCCCACTCGGGCAGCACGCCCATGAACGTGCGGCGCGACGCCTTCCGGGCCGCCGGACAGCTTGCACAGGAGATCTACGCCATCGCCGAGCGGCACGGCGGGGTATGTACCATCGGCAGCTGCAAGACGCTTCCGGGCATCGTGACCAGCGTTGTGGAGACCTGTGAGGTCACGCTGGACCAGCGGCACCTGAACGCCGAACATCTGGCCGCCATGTGGTGGGAAGCGCAGGAAGCCGCGCGCCGCTTTGCCGAGGACGGCGGCTGCAGCGTGACCTTCGGGGACCTGTGGAACATCGAGCCCATTCCCTTTCATCCCGAGCTGATTGAGGCCGCCGACGCCGCGATCCTGGATATCGTGCCGCAAAGCCACCTGTTGCCCAGCGGCCCGCTGCACGACGCGGCAGAGGTGGCCCGTGCGGGCATTCCGACGGTCATGCTGTTCGTGCAGAGCCTGCGCGGCATCAGCCACAACAGCATCGAAGACACCGAGGAGGAACACCTGCTCCTGAGCGTGCAGGCACTTGACCGCCTGACGAGCCGGACGATCCAGTGGCTGGTCAGCCGGCGCTGAGTGCCGCCCGGCCCCTCCGCTGTCTGCCCTCCCCTGCCCCTCCTCCCTTCGCCAGGAGTTCCCGTGACCTTGCCCGTCCCCGCCCCTCCTTCCCGGCCTCAGCATGCTGCCTAGCCTCGCCGATCTGCTGACCCTTCCGGCGTTCGCGGGCGCAGAGGTCTGCAGCGGTCAGGACCGTCTGACCCAGCCGGTAACCTGGGTCCACGTCTCGGAAATTGCCGACGCGGCCCGGTTCCTGAGCGGCGGCGAGCTGCTGCTCAGCACCGGCGTCCCGCTGATGGCGGCGGGCGAGGCCGAGGCAGCGGCATACATCCGTTCTCTGGCCGTGGGCGGCGCGCAGGGGCTGGCGCTGGAACTGGTCCGCGAGGTGAGGGCGGTGCCGCCCGCCGCACTGTCGGCCGCCCACCACTGCAACTTTCCGCTGATCGTCTTCCGGCAGGAGGTGAGTTTTGCCGAGCTGACCCGCGCCGCCCACGCCCGGATTCTGCGGCCCCCGGTCCACGCGGCGGCGTCATCGCTGGCTCCGCTGCTGGAGGCCCTGTATGAAACGGGGCGCAGCGGCGACTTCTTGACCGCGCAGCTGGGCACATTGCTGGCCCTGCCGGCGCGCCCGCGCCTGACCCTGCTCGGGACCCTGGGGGCGCTGCTGGAATGCAACTTCAACGTGGCCGGAGCCGCCCGCCGGCTGGGAGTGCGCCGGCAGACGGTGTACTACCGCCTGGAGCAGTTGCGCGCCATGCTGGGCGACCTGAGCGATCCCCGGCGACAGCTGGGCCTGCTGCTGGCGCTGGACATGGTGGGCACAGGCACCCCCTGACGGAATTCGCCGTTCCCCTCTGATTCACCGGTCCACCGCCACGCCCTCCACCTCCGCGATCAGCACGCACACCCGCGGCAGGGTCGCGGGCCGGGACGGACCACGCAGCCCCAGGACGAGGCGGCGGAGGCCGAATGCGGCATCTGTTGACCGGACGCCGTGAAGCCGGACGCGCCGGACGGGTCGGTGAATCTGCAGAAAGGCATCACTGGCACACTGAACCTCACCCGCTGCTCTGAGGCCGCGTGGTTCGGACTGGAGAACCGGAAGCGGTGGATTGGACACCCTGTCTCTTGAGTCCACCCGGCAGGAGGCGGACAATACAGTGCGTCCACAACTCGCACCGTTTTTTCCCGTTTTCCCGGAGGTCCACCCATGACCAGCACCGAACCGCGCCCGCCCGTCGCCTCCGCGCACGACATCGCCCAGCAGAACCGCGACTACACCATGTTCTCATGGTCGGTGCAGGGCGGGGCGCTGCCGCCCGTGATGACCGGTGGAAAGGGCAGCCATTTCTATGACGGCGACGGCAACACCTGGCTCGACTTCTCCAGCCAGCTGATCAACCTGAACATCGGCCACCAGCACCCGCGCATGCTGGAAGCCATCAAGAAGCAGGTGGATCAGATGTGCTTTGCCGGACCGAGCTTTGCCACCGAGCCGCGCGGACAGCTGGGCCAAAAGCTCTCGGAGGTGACCGGGCTGGGCAAGACCTTCTTCACGCTGGGCGGCTCGGAGGCCAACGAGAACGCCATCAAGATCGCCCGCCTCGTCACGGGCCGCGACAAGATCATCACCCGTTACCGCTCGTACCACGGCGCGACCATGGGCAGCATGACTGCCTCGGGCGATCCCCGGCGCTGGCCGGTGGAACCTGGGGTGCCGGGCGTGGTGCGCGTGTTCGACCCGTACTGCTACCGCTGCCCCTTTGGCAAGACGCCGGATTCGTGCGGGCGCGAGTGCGTATCGCACATCGAGGAAGTCATCCAGATGGAGGGGCCGGATTCCATCGCCGCGATTCTGGTCGAGGGCATCACCGGCAGCAACGGCCTGCTGGTACCGCCCGACGACTATTACCCCAAACTGCGGGCGCTGTGCGACCGGTACGGCATCCTCCTGATCACCGACGAGGTGATGAGCGGTTTCGGGCGCACCGGCAAGTGGCTGGCCACCCAGCACTACGGCATCAAGCCCGACATCGTGACCTGCGCCAAGGGGCTGACGAGCGGATACATGCCGCTGGGCGCGGTGATTGTGTCCCGGGAAATCGCCGCCTACTTCGACACCCATATGCTGTGGGGTGGCCTGACCTACAGCGGCCATCCGGTGTGCTGCGCCGCCGCCGTGGAAAACCTGGCGATCTACGAGGATGAGGGACTGTTCGCAAACGCGCTGGAACTGGGGGCGTACCTGGGGCAGCGGCTGGAAGCCATGAAGGCCCGGTACGCCTGCGTGGGCGACGTGCGCTACAAGGGCCTGTTCTCGGTGCTGGAACTGGTGCGCGACAAAGCGACCAAGGAGCCGCTGGCCCCGTTCGGCGGTACGTCACCGGAGATGGGACAGCTCGCCGCGCACCTAAGAAGCCGGCACGTCTATGCCTACAGCCGCTTCAATTTCCTGTGGGTCTGCCCGCCGCTGGTGGTCACCAAAGAGGAACTGGACGCCGGACTGGACGTGTACGAGGAGGCCCTGGCGCTGGTGGACCAGACGATTGCCGCAGCGGTGGCGGCGGACTGAGGACTCCGGCCCACCGAAAGCCCCAGGCGCGCGCCGCAACCCTGGACCGCAGCTCTCCGGGGCGTCCGCCCGCTGACGCGGGGCAGCCCACCCGACGGGCTGTTCCCGGCCAGACCCCCACCCACCCCTTTCCCCATCCGGAGGCCCCATGACATCCACCGCCGAAAAAACCCAGACCCTCACCCACTGGCTGAACAACGCCCCCGCAGAGGGTCAGTCCGGCCGCAGCGCCCCCGTCTACAACCCGGCCACCGGGCAGGTTCAGGCGCAGGTGCCCCTGGCCAGCCGGGCCGAGGTGGACGCCGTGGTACAGGTCGCCACCGCCGCCGCCCGCAGGTGGCGCTCCAGCTCGCTGAGCACGCGCTCGGCGGTGATGTTCCGGTTCCGCGAACTGCTGTCGGCGCGGCGCGATGACCTCGCCCGCATCATCACCCGCGAACACGGCAAGGTGCACAGCGACGCGCTGGGCGAGATCGCGCGCGGACTGGAGAACGTGGAATACGCCTGCGGTATTCCCAACTTGCTGCGCGGCGGCTACTCCGAGGGTGTCAGCACCGGGGTGGACGTGTATTCCATCCAACAACCGCTGGGCGTGGTGGCGGGCATCACACCGTTTAACTTTCCGGCGATGGTGCCGCTGTGGATGCTCGCCAACGCCCTGGCCTGCGGCAACGCCTTCATCCTCAAGCCCAGCGAGAAGGACCCCTCGGCCGCCCTCTTCCTGGCCGAACTCCTGAAGGAAGCGGGTCTGCCCGACGGCGTGCTGAGCGTCGTCCATGGGGACAAGGAAGCGGTGGACGCCCTGCTGGAACATCCCGGCATCGCCGCCGTGAGCTTCGTCGGTTCCACACCGATCGCACAGTACATTTACGAGAAAGGAACGTCGCACGGCAAGCGGGTACAGGCGCTGGGCGGAGCCAAGAACCACATGCTCGTGCTGCCCGACGCGGACATCGGCATGGCGGCCGACGCCGCCGTGTCGGCCGCCTACGGCTCGGCCGGCGAGCGCTGCATGGCGATCAGCGTGCTCGTGGCGGTGGGGGACGCGGGCGACAAACTCATCAGCGCCATCGAGGAACGTATTTCCGCCCTCAAGATCGGCCCCGGGGACGTGGCCGGCAACGAGATGGGGCCGCTGATCACCCGCGAACACCGGGACCGGGTGGCGGGCTATGTCGCCTCCGCGCAGGAACAGGGAGCGCGGGTGGTGGTGGACGGGCGCGAGGCCCAGTTCGAGGGCGACGGTTTCTTCCTGGGAGTCTCGCTGCTCGACGACGTGAAACCCGGCATGAACGCCTACGACGACGAGATCTTTGGCCCGGTGCTGTGCGTGGTGCGCGCCGGCAGCTACGCCGAGGGCCTCAAGCTCATCAACGACAACGAGTACGGCAACGGCACGGCCATCTTCACCCGCGACGGCGGCGCGGCCCGGCAGTTCCAGTTCGACGTGGAAGTCGGGATGGTGGGCATCAACGTGCCCATTCCCGTTCCGGTTGCCTATTACAGCTTCGGCGGCTGGAAGGCCAGCCTGTTTGGAGACACCCACATGTACGGTCCTGAGGGCGTCAAGTTCTTTACCCGCAGCAAGGTGGTCACCTCGCGCTGGCCCGATCCGGCGGGCAGCCGGGTGGACCTGGGTTTTCCGCAGACGCGCTGAGGTCGGCCCTTCCCTGATTTCTCGCCCGCCCGAATGCCGGGAACGGCGCCCGAACGGTTGTGGCCGGGCATTTCCCCATCCGACGCGTCCAGAAGGAGCATCTAGAATCCCGGGATTCTAGGTGCTCTTCGCCGGTATGCGCTGCCGGGTCGGGAGGGCGCGGGGCGCGGCTGCCGGGCAGGCGGCTGCGGACCGGACGCCCCACGCGTCTGCCCGGCTAGACTGGGCCGACCGTTTGCCCTGACCCTCAACCATCGTCCCCACCCCACGCCCTTCCCCGGCTGAACCGGGAAGTGCCCAGGAGTTCCAGAATATGACCCAGCAATCTCCAGCACACCGCCCAGCATTGAGCGCCTCCGAACTTCAGGACCACGATGTGGTGATCGTCTCCGCCGTGCGGACGGCGGTGGGCGCGATTCGCGGCTCTCTGTCCTCGATCCGCCCCGACGACCTCGCCGCCGTGGCGGTCAAGGCGGCGGTGGCGCGTGCCGGCGTGGACCCCGCCCACATCGAGGAGGTGATTCTGGGCTGCGCCAATCAGGCGGGTGAGGACAACCGCAACGTGGCGCGCATGGCCGCGCTGCTCGCCGGCCTGCCCGAGACGGTGGCCGGGCTGACCGTCAACCGGCTGTGTGCCTCGGGCCTGAGCGCGCTGAACACGGCGGCCCGCGCCATTCGCAACGGTGACGGTGATGTGTATGTGGCGGGTGGGGTGGAAAGCATGACCCGCGCCCCCATGGTGATGCCCAAGGGCGCGCAGGCCTTTGCCAACGGAAACGTCACCGCCTACGACACGACGCTGGGCTGGCGCTTTCCGAACCCCGCCATGCAGGAGCTGTTTCCGCTGGAAGCGATGGGCGAAACCGCCGAAAACATTGTGGAGCGCAGCCGTGACGGGGCCTACGCGGGCGGCGAGATCACCCGTGAGGACCAGGACGCCTTCGCGCTGGAATCGCAGCGGCGGGCGGTGGCGGCGCTGAATGCCGGGCACTTCCGGGACCAGATCGTTCCCGTCGAGATCAAGGGGCGCAAGGGCGTGACCGTGTTCGACACCGACGAGCATCCCCGCTACACCCGCGACGGCGACACCTTCACGCTGGACACCAGCGCGGAGCAGCTGACGGGCCTGAAACCCGTGTTCCGCAAGGGCGGCAGCGTCACGGCGGGCAACGCCTCGGGCCTGAATGACGGCGCGGCGGCGCTGGTCCTGATGAGCGCGGGCCGGGCCCGCGAGCTGGGCATGACGCCGCTGGCGCGCTGGGTGGGGGCGGCGGCGGCGGGCGTGGACCCCCGCGTGATGGGCCTGGGACCCATTCCGGCGACCCGCAAGGTGCTGGAGCGCACCGGCCTGAGCGTGGCCGATCTGGACCTGATCGAACTCAACGAGGCCTTCGCCGCGCAGGCGCTGGCGGTCATCCGTGAACTGGGGCTGGATCCGGAGAAGGTCAATGTGAACGGCGGGGCCATCGCGCTGGGGCATCCGCTGGGCATGAGCGGCGCGCGGCTGGCCGTGGCGATGACGCACGAGCTGCGGCGCCGCAATGCACGCTACGGCCTGCTGACGCTGTGCATCGGGGTTGGGCAGGGTGAGGCGGCCATTCTGGAGCGGGTGGAGGCGTGAAACCGGTTCCGGTCATCACGGCGCAGGACGCCGCCGCGCTGGTCCGGTCCGGGCAGACCCTGCTCGTCGGGGGCTTCGGCATGACCGGCAACCCGGTGCATCTGGTTCATGCCCTGGCCGAGACGGAGGTGCGCGGGCTGACCTTCGTCGGCAACAACGTGGGAGAGGCGGGCCTGAGCGGGGGCCGCCTGCTGCGCAACGGGCAGCTGAAAAAGGCCATCGGCTCGTTCTTCACCTCCAACCGTGAGGCGGTGGCGGCGGCGCAGGACGGCTCTCTGGAAGTCCAGCTGATTCCCCAGGGCACGCTGGCCGAGGCGCTGCGGGCGGGCGGCGCGGGCATCGGCGGCTTCTACACCCCCACCGCCGCCGGCACCGTGATCGCTGGGAACGCCGACGTGCGCGTGTTGAACGGACAGGAAATGGTCTTTGTGCCCGCCCTGCGCGGCGACGTGGCCCTGATCCGGGCGTGGCGCGCCGACCGCGCGGGCAACCTGCAGTACCGCCTGACCGAGCAGAACTTCAATCCCGCGATGGCCACCGCCGCCGACCTCGTGATCGCCGAGGTCGAAGAGATCGTGGAGGTCGGCGAGATTCCGCCGGAGGCGGTGCACACGCCGGGGCTGTACGTGGATTATCTGGTGCAGGCCCACCTCACCCTGGACGATCTGGGCAGCAGCGCGGACGTGCGCGGCGGAGCCAAGCGGGTAGACCCGGCGCGGCTGAACATGGCCCGCCGCGCCCTGCAGGAACTGCGTCCCGGCGACGTGGTGAACCTCGGCATCGGCATTCCCACGCTGGTCGCCGACCTGATCACCCCCGAACACCGCGTCAACCTGCACACCGAGAACGGCATGCTGGGCGTCGGTCCCGCGCCCGAGGACGGCGGCGCCCTGGACTACCCGGTGAATGCGGGCAAGATTCCGGTCACAGCGCTGCCCGGCGCAAGCTACTTTGACAGCGCCCACAGCTTCGGCATGATCCGGGGAGGGCATGTGGACGTGGCGGTCATGGGCGGGCTGCAGGTGGACGAGGCCGGCAACCTGGCGAACTGGGCCGTGCCCGGAAAACCGCTGCTGGGCGTGGGCGGCGCGATGGACCTTGCGAGCGGGGCGCGGCGCCTGATCGTGACCATGCAGCACACCGACCCCGACGGCACGCCCAAGCTGGTGCCCGAATGCACGCTGCCCCTCACCGCGCGCGGACGGGTCGGGATGGTGATCACCGACCGGGCGGTCTTCGAGTTCCTGGATGGCCGACTGACCCTGACCGAACTGATGCCCGGCGCGACGCTGGAGGAGGTGCGTGCCACCACCGGGGCGGCATTCGTGGAGCGGCTGGGCGAGGCCGAGGCCGTCGTGGTCTGAGGCGGTCCACAGCCCGGCTCCGGGCCCGCCCGTTCAACCTCTGTGGCATGCCTGAATACTGGCTCAAGCCTGTGGCCGTTCCGCCGTCACCACGCCCGCCCCGCTTCCGCGACAATGCCGTATGTTCCGAGTCCTCTCCCGTGTGTGGCTGGCGTGTTCCGTCCTGGGCGGAGCGGCGAGCGCCCTGCCCGCCAGCGTGACCCTCAAGGCCATCCGCCACGAGTACCAGGGGCCGGACAACTGCGCGCCCGTGACGGCGCTGACGGTGCTGGGGTACTACGGTACGCGCGTCACGCAGGCCAGCGCAGCCAGCGCCCTGAAGGACTATCCCGGTGATCCGCAGGTGACCAGCCTGGAACTCGCCGCCTACCTGGGGCGGTTTGGGCTGCGCAGCGTCATTCGGTATGCGGGCGACCCTCAGGTGTTGCGTGAACTGGTGTCCCGCGGGTTCCCCGTGGTGGTCCAGCAGCGGTTGCGGGCGGGCAGCAATGTCGCGCATTTCCGCACTGTTTACGGTTACAGCGGCGGACGCTTCCTGACCAGCGATCCCTTGCGCGGTCCCTCCCTGAGCCTGAGCGAGGCGGAGCTCACAGAGCTGTGGCACTTCTACAACGGCGAATATCTGGTGGCCTATCCGCCCGCCCAGGAGGCGCAGGTGCGGGCAGCGATGGGCGAGAACTTCAATGTCACGGCCAACTGGCAGCATGCCCGGCGGGACGGTGAGGAGGCGGTGCGGGCGCGGCCCGGCGATCCCTATGCGTGGTGGGGATTGGCGAAGGCCAACCTGCGGCTGGGCAGCGTCAAACTGGCCGCCGAGCAGTTTGACCGCGCCGTGAATCTGGGCGTGCCCACCCTGTATTACCTGTACCGCCAGGAGGCCTTCGAGGCGTGGCTGCAGGCCGGGTACTACACCCGGACGCTGGAGCTGACGGCCCGGGGACTCAAGGCGTTTCCCAAAAGCAAGGAGCTGCTGAAGTTCCGCGATCTGGCCAGTCAGGCCCTGGACGGCTGAGGCGGAGCGTCACTCGCCCCTTGCCGTCGTCCTCCCAGGGCGGACCCGCTGGCTCTGCTCGATGATGTCATCCATCAACCGGTCCAGTTCCGGATCCACCACCCTCCGCGCCGGATCGGCGTCATACCACGCCAGAATCTCGTGGACGCCCTGCGAGAAGGGAATACGTGCCACGTACCCGGGCACCAGCCGCTTGATCTTGGTGTTGTCGAAGACCACGCTGTAGGACTTGTCCCCGAGCAGGCCCGCGCCCCAGTCCGGTCCGAAGGCGGCGATCACATCCGAGGGCACATGCACGAGCTGTGGCGTGACTCCGGCCGCTCCGGCAACGAGTTCAAAGATCTGGTTCCAGGTGAGCAGTTCGTCGGACGTGATCTGCACGGCCTCGCCAATCACGGCGGATCGGCCCAGCAACCCCACGAAGCCCACCGCAAAGTCGCGGTGGTGGGTCAGGGTCCACAGCGAGGTGCCGTCTCCGTGGACAATCACCGGCTTGCCCCGGCGCATGCGGTCCACCACGGTATAGCCGCCGTCCATCGGCAGCAGGGTGGCGTCATAGGTGTGTGAGGGCCGCACGATGGTCACCGGAAAACCGTCCTCACGGTAGGCGCGCATCAGGCGGTTCTCGCAGGCGATCTTATCCCGTGAGTACCCCCAGAAGGGGTTGTGCAGGGGGGTGGATTCGGTGATGGGCAGGTGGCCCAGCGGCTTCTGGTACGCAGAGGCCGAGCTGATAAAAATGTATTGCCGGGTGCGGTCCCGGAACACTTCCAGATCCGTCTCGATGTGCTCGGGGGTGAAGGCCACCCAGTTCACCACCACATCGAACTTCAGGTCGCCCAGGGCCCGCGCCGCACTGCTCGGGTCGCGGATGTCGCCGCGGAGCACCGTGGCTCCAGCCGGCACCAACCGGGAAGATTCTCCGCGGTTCAGCAGGTACAGGTTCATGCCCTGCGCCAGGGCCCGCTCCGAACATGCCGAACTGATGATGCCCGTTCCGCCGATAAACAAGACCTTCATGGCTCTCTTCCCTGGGCGCCTGAGCCCTCCTCTGCGCCCTCCCCACCCAGCGTGTCACGCCAGCGGTGCTGCGGCTCAAACCCGAGATGCCGCCGCGCATGGTCAATGCCCAGCAGGGTCTGGAAACCATCCAGCGGTTCCCGCAGCGGCACCTCCGGAAAAACCTGTTCCATCAACGTGCGCGAGGGCACCGGCATCACGGTGTCGGCGGCGGCGATGATGAAACTGCTTGCCCCGGACAGCGGGGCCTCCATCGCCAGGCGGCAGGCCAGCGCGGCGTCCCGCTCGTCGATGTAGCCCCACAGGTTCCACTTGCGCGCGTGCGGGTCGGGCCACGCCAGCTCGGGAAAGCGGCGGTACTCTCCTGGACCCAGGATGTTGGAGAAACGCAGGGCCACGAAGGGAATCCCCGAACGGCGCGCAAAGTCCTGCGCCATCGTCTCGGTCAGCACCTTGCTCAGGGCATACGACGATTCCGGATGGGGATAGTGTGCCTCGTCCACCGGGGCGTAGCGGGGCGGGACGTCAAACGGCAGGCCCAGCGTCGTCTCACTGGATGCCCACACAACCCGCTGCAAGCCGAGCATGGTCGCCGCCGTAAAAACGCTGTGGTTCATGGTCACGTTCTGCACAAAGGTGTGATGCGCGGCCTGCAGGCCGGGCGCGGGAATGTTCGCCAGGTGAATCACGCTGCCCGCGCCGTGCATGACTTCCAGCGTCTGGCCCAGATCGGTCAGATCGGCGCGCAGGGCGTCCTTCAGAGAACCGGGAAAATTGCCGTTCGGTCTGGGGATGGACTGGGTATCCACCGCAATGACCTCATACCCATGTTCAAGCAGATGCTGGAGGGTTGCCCGACCGGCCCGGCCCGCTGCACCGGTCAGGACGACCGGACCCTGTGGCGCCGCTACCATGCGTAGGCCTCCGGAGCCTGACCACCGGGTCCGGGCCAGATCTCGTCCAGCCGTTTCAGGGTGTCACCGGTCAGCTGGATGTCGAGCGCCCGGAGCGCTCCGTCGAGTTGCCCGGCGGTGCGCGGCCCGATGATCGGGGCCGTCACGGCAGGCTGACGCAGCAACCACGCCAGCGCCACATCTGCGGGTGACTCACCCAGCTCACCGCACAGCGCCTCGTACTGCTCCAGCTGGGGGCGGTGCTTTTCAATCTGTTTTTGCATGTTCTCAGTGGCGCGGCGGCCCTCCTGCACCTTCTTCAGCACTCCGCCGAGCAGTCCCCCACCCAGCGGACTCCAGGGAATCACGCCCAGCCCCAGCGCCTGACACGCTGGAATGACTTCCAGCTCGATGGTGCGCGCCGACAGGTTGTACAGGCTCTGCTCCGAGACCAGACCCATGAAGTGGCGCCCCGCGGCGAGCGTGTTGGCCTGGGCGATGTTCCAGCCCGCGAAGTTGCTGCTTCCCACGTACAGCACCTTGCCCTCGCGCACCAGCTGTTCCATGGCCTGCCAGATCTCCTCCCAGGGGGTGAACCGGTCGATGTGGTGCATCTGGTACAGGTCGATGTGGTCGGTCTTCAGGCGGCGCAGGCTGTCCTCGCACGCCCGGCGGATGTGGTAGGCCGAGAGCCGCTGGTCATTGGGCCCGTCACCCATCTTGCCGTACACCTTGGTCGCGAGCACGATGCAGTCGCGGTGACCGGGATTTCTGTCCAGCCAGCGGCCCACGATCTGCTCGGTCACGCCCTCGCCGGGCTGGCGGCCATACACGTTGGCGGTATCGAAGAAGTTGACGCCCCGGTCCAGCGCCGCGTCCATGATCGCGTGGCTGTCCTGCTCGCTGGTCTCGGGACCGAAGTTCATGGTGCCCAGGCACAGGGGGCGGACTTTCAGGCCGGTGCGGCCCAGATGACGGTATTCCATGGCGTGCCTCCTCGGGAGCGCGGAAGATGCAGGTGGGCAAAATGCTGTCCCGGTGACGCTACACCCGCAGACCCCGCTCCGTCATCCGGACCGACCATTCATCATTGCAGCCTGCTTCTCCTTCGGGGACCGGGCAACCCGCACCGGCCCGCTGTCCCCAGATGTGGGCCAGCGGCGGCGTGCTTGCCCTTCCCTGTCCGGACTGCCCGTCACGCGCGTCTGGGACGGATGTCCTGTTCACGGGGGCTTCATTGCCCGTTTCTTGTCATAAATCCCCACATGCCGTCAGATCCAGCCTCTACAGTGAACCATGTCCGTTTTCCTGCACGACGTCGCCGTGGCGCTTCCTGACCACGTGTATCCGCAGTCGCGCATCCGCGACGTCATCAAGGCCCAGCCCGAACTGGACCGGCTGGGCCAGCGCCTGACGGGGGCGGCCTTCAATGCTTCGGGCATTGACCAGCGGTACAGCGTGGTTCAGGACTTTATGCGGGAGGCCGACGAGGAACCGGGCCTGTTCTATGACCCGGCCAGCGGCCGCATGCTGACCCCCAGTACCGGCACGCGCAACGTGGTGTATACTGCCGAGGCCACCCGGCTGTACGTGGAGGCGGCCCGCCGGGTGCTGGAGAGCAGCGGCCTTCAGGCGAACGACATCACCCACGTCATCACCGTGTCCTGCACGGGATTCTTCGCGCCGGGGCCCGACTATGCGGTGGTGCGGGCGCTGAACCTCGGTGCGGACGTGGCACGTTTTCACGTGGGGTTCATGGGCTGTTACGCCGCCTTCCCGGCCCTGAAGATGGCGCAGGCCTTCTGTGAGGCCAACGCGGACGCCACCGTCCTCGTGATCAGCGCCGAGCTGTGTACCCTGCACATGCATTCCTCGGCCGATCCGGACACCATCATTGCCAACTCGGTGTTCGCCGATGGCTGCGCCGCCGCCGTGGTGAGTGCGCGCCCCCCGGCCCCCGGAGCGCGGGCGCTGCGCCTAGACCATTTTGAAACCACCCTCACGCCGGTCGGGGTGGGCGAGGCCGAGATGGCCTGGACCATCGGGGACCAGGGGTATGACATGGTGCTCAGCACCTACGTGCCGTCCATCATCGAGTCGCACATCGAGGGCGCACTGTCGCCGCTGCTCGCGCGCGATCCGGCGCTGGCCGAGGCCGGACATGCCGGGGTGGAGCGCTGGGCCATTCACCCGGGGGGGCGCAGCATCCTGGACAAGGTGCAGGGCAGCCTCAACCTCAGCGACGACCAGCTGCGGCCCTCGCGCGAGGTGCTGCGGCAGCACGGCAACATGAGCAGCGCCACCGTGCTGTTCATCCTGCGCGACCTGCTGGAACAGGCCGGGGACGGCGAACGGGTGTGTGCGATGGCCTTCGGACCCGGCCTGACGGTGGAAACCGGCCTGATGACCAAGCTGGGCGTGGCCGTGCCCGCCGGAACGCCGCGTGACCTTCCTGCCCTCGCCGGAGCCTGATGAGCTGGCTGTCCCTGCAGCGCCGCGACACGCAGCTCAGCGAGCTGATGGACGACCCGGCCTGCGATCTGGACGGACTGCGCCGGACGTACGCGCAGTTCGGATCGGTCAACTCCTTGGTGGCAGGCTGGGGGCGGGTATACCGGCAGCACCTGCGCCCCCGCCTGTCCCGGGACCGGCCCCACCGCCTGCTGGACATCGGCTGCGGCGGCGGCGACGTGCCGCGGGCGCTGGCACGCTGGGCGGCACGTGACGGCTTTACCCTGAGAATCACCGCCATCGACGCCGACGCGCGGGCCATTGCATATGCGGCCGCGCAGCCACCCGTCTCGGGCCTGACCTTCCGGCAGGCGCTGAGCGGCGATCTGGTGCGCCAGGGCCACAGCTTCGATCTTGTGACCTCCAACCATCTGCTTCACCACCTGACCGACGCGGAACTCAGGACCGTGCTGCTCGACAGCGAGGCGCTGTGCCGGGACGCGGAGGGGCGGGGCGGTGGGCTGGCCGTTCACAGTGACATCCAGCGCAGCCCGCTGGCCTACGCGGCCTTCCGGGTGGGGGTCGCGCCGCTGTTTCGCGGTTCTTTTATCGGTGTCGACGGGCTGCGCTCCATCCGGCGCAGCTTTACGGCTCCCGAGCTGGCGGCGCTGGCTCCTCCCGGCTGGCAGGTGCAGACCCTGCCGCCGTACCGCAACCTGCTGCTGTACGACGCGGCCACTGCGCTCTCAGATACTGGGGCCCCCGCGCGTGCCTGACGTGCTGATCGTGGGCGGCGGACCGGTGGGGCTGTTTCTGGGGTGTCTGCTCACGGCGCGCGGCGTGGCCGTGCAGGTTCTGGAAAGCCGCTCCCGGCCCGGCGGCCATTCCCGCGCCATCGGCATCCATCCACCTGCCCTGGCGGCATTCGGAGACGTGGGCCTGGCCCGGCCCATGCTGGACGCCGGTCTCCCCATTCTGCGCGGACTGGTCACTGGGGAAAGGGGGGTGCTGGGCGAACTGGACTTCGCCACGCTGGAATCGGGCGCGGCGGCGCACCATCCCTTTGTCCTGTCGCTGCCGCAGCGGGACACCGAGGCAGTGCTGCGGCGGCGGCTTGCCGAACTCGCACCCGGCGCGTACTGCCCGGGGGTCGAGGTGCAGGAGTTGCACGAGCACGGCACACAGGTACGCGTGGTGGCCGCTGAGAACGGAGCGCGCCGCGAATTCACCGCCCGCTTCGTGGTGGGGGCCGACGGCTGGCGCAGCCGCGTGCGTGAAGCGCTGGGGCTGGCCTTTCCGGGCAAGGTCTATCCCGACAAGTACCTGATGGGGGATTTCCCCGACACCACGCCGCTGAACACTACGGCGCTGGTGTCGCTCACGGCGGGCGGGGTGGTCGAGTCCTTTCCCCTGCCGCGCGGTGGCCGGCGCTGGGTGGTCCACACAGGTTCCACCTTGCACACGGAGGCCACAGCCAGGGACCTGAGCGCGACAGTTCTGGCACGAACGGGGCTGTATGTGCCGGCCGCCGAGTGTCAGATGCTCAGCGCCTTTGAGGTCCGCCGTCACCGCGTGCCCCAAATGGTGGTGGGGCGCAGCGTCCTGATTGGAGACGCCGCGCACGTGGTCAGCCCCATCGGAGGACAGGGCATGAATCTGGGCTGGCTGGACGCCGCCGCGCTGGCCCCACTGCTTGTGCAGGCGCTGGACGGTCCGCAACGGAGCAGCGGCGCGCTGAACCGCTTTGGCCCCGCCCGGCTGCGTTCGGCGCGGGTTGCCGCCCGGCAGGCCGAGCTGAACATGTCGGCCGGCCGGCCGGTGGGGGCCCGGACGCAGCGCGCGCGCGAGGAGCTGGTCCGGAGCCTGCTCTCGCCGGCCAGCGCACCGCTGCTCGCGCGGGCCTTCACCATGCAGTGGCTGTGAGGCGCGGACGGTAGACTGCCTCCCGCCTGTGGCAGTGGTGACAGGCCGGCATTCTTCCCCCATGCCCCGAGGTCTGGCCTGTCCCGCATTCTGATCGCCTCACAACCCATCGCCGGCCACGTGCTGCCGCTGCTGCCCATTGCCCGCGAACTCGTGCGGCGCGGACACACCGTCCGCTGGTACACCGGGGCCAAGTACGCCGCGCAGGTACAGGCGACCGGCGCCCGGCTGGAGCCGTTTGTACATGCCCGCGACTTCGACGACGCCGCCTTTGGCGCGAGCTTTCCCGGCCGCGACGAGCGGCGCGGCCTGCGCCAGCTGCACTTCGACATCCGGCAGATCTTCATCGGACAGATCGAGGCAGGGGTGCAGGACCTGCGCGACCTGCAGGCCCGCTGGCCCGCCGACGCCGTGCTGGCCGACCAGACGCTGGTGGCTGCGCTGCTGCATGCCGAGCAGGGGGGGCCGCCGTGCGCCCTGCTCGGCGTGCTGCCGCTGGGCATCCAGAGCCGCGACACCGCGCCCTTCGGCCTGGGGCTGGCTCCCTCGGCCACCACCTGGGGACGCGGACGCAACCGGGCGCTGCACTGGGCGGCGCAGTCGCTGATCTTCGGGGGCGCCACCCGGGACCTGAACGCGGTCTGCCGGCGGCTGAACCTGCCCCCCCGCGCCTTTGCTCCGCCGGTCTCGCCCCACCTGATGCTGCAGCCGACCGTGCCGCAGTTCGAGTACCCACAGAGTGACCTGCCCCCCCAGCTGCATTTCATCGGACCCCTCACGCCGCCGGCCCCCGCACACGCCGCCCTGCCGCCGTGGTGGCCGGAGATCGTCTCCGGCGGGCGGCCGGTGGTGCTCGTCACGCAGGGCACCCTGGCCACCGACGCGCGTGAACTCATCGTGCCGACGCTGCGGGCCCTGGCCCACGAACAGGTGCAGGTCATCGCCGCGGGCGTACGCGAGCGCCGGGTGCTGGACACGCTGCCGGCCAATGCCCACGCGGCAGCCTTCGTGCCCTTTGACGCCGTGCTGCCACACGTCTCCGTGTACGTGACCAACGGGGGCTACGGCGGCGTACAGGCGGCGCTGGCCCACGGCGTTCCGGTGGTGGCGGCCGGCCGCTCCGAGGACAAGACCGAGGTTGCCGCGCGGGTGGCCCACGCCGGCACGGGGCTGAACCTCAAGACCAGCCGCCCCACCCCCGAACGCCTTCGCCGGGCGGTGCTCGCCGTGCTCGGGAACAGTCCTCAGCGCGTGCGGGCGGGCGAACTGGGACGCGCGATGCGCGCGCACGACGCCCCCGCCGAGGCCGCCGCGCTGCTCGAGCAGCTGGCCCGCACCGGCCGGCCCGTCACACGCGCCGCCCTCATGGACTGATTCCGGCCCGTTGAAGCCGCCCGCGCACACTGCGCTGCAGCAGAGCCGGGTACAGATGCACCGGCACGGTCGTCAGCAGCAGCCAGCCGGCCGTATCGGGGGCCCCCCACCCGGCAAACCCCCCGCTCAGGGCCACGCAGACCAGCGCAAGCAGCAGGTGGCTGTATTCCGCCTCGCGGGTGGAGTGTTCGAGCCGGCGCAGGGACGCCCGGGTACCGTCAAAGCCCCGGGCGCGCTGCCGCACCCGCTCCCAGCCCACGGTACGCAGCAGCGTCCCGAAGGCACGCACGCCCAGGCGCTGATACAGCGCGTCCTCCCACCCGTGAACATGGAACCACCCTCCCCTCAGGCCCGGGCGGGCCGTGTGCAGCAGGTACAGCGCCCACCACATCAGCAGCACCTGAAGGCCCAGCACGAAGCCCAGGTGGTGAATCCCCATCACCCGGCCCCAGACCCAGGCCGCGCCGACCAGCGGCAGCGCGGCCAGCGCGACCCGGCCCCACGCCGCAGCCCCCCGGGTCCGGGCTCCATGCCCGACCATTTACGGCCGGTCCAGGGCGGCCGTGACCGACCGGCGACCGGCGTTGTGGGCCGGAAACACGCCGGCCAGCAGGCCCAGGGCCAGGGCGACCACCAGGGCCAGCAACGCCAGGCGGGGGGTCAGGGCCGCCGCGTCAATGCCCGCCAGATGCCGGGTGTATACATTGACGGCCCGGACCCCCAGCAGGCTCAGGCCCAGGCCGGCCACCCCTGCGGCCGCGGAGAGCAGCAGCGTCTCGGTCAGGACCAGCGCCCGCACGAAGGCCGGGCGCGCCCCGATGGCCCGCAGCGTCCCGAATTCGCGGGTGCGCTCGAACACACCCATCATCACCGTGTTCACCACCGACAGCCCACCCACGAGCAGCGCGATCACCGACAGCGCCCCGCTGAGCACGTCCGCGCTGCGCAGCACCTTGCCCACCGTTCCCAGCAGCTCTGCGCGGGTGCTGACCGTCAGGCCCTGTGGTCCCAGACGCGCGTTCAGGACGGCGGCGACCTGCCCGGCCTCGGCGGGGCGGCGCAGACTGACCGCCACGAGCGACAATTGATCTCCCGCTCCGAAGGCACGCTGCACGCTGTCCAGCGGCAGAAAGGTGAAGGTATCGGTCAGGGTGTTTCCGGCCTGCAGAATGCCCACCACGCGGGCGCGGCTGCGGCGGTTGACGGCCAGAGTGTCTCCCACGGTCAGCCCCAGGTTCTGGGCGGCGCGGGCACCCAGCACCGCCACGTCCTGCCCCTCATCCCCCGGGCCCAGCAGGCGCCCGCGCTGAATACGTACCCCCGTGAACACCGCCCCGATACCCGAAGCGGCCGGCAGGCCGTAGAACACCGCACTCTGGGCCGGGTCCAGAGACTGGCGCAGGCTGACCGCCACCGGCAGCAGGGTCTTCAGGCCCAGTTCCCCGGAGACGGCGCGCAAGTCGTCCAGCACCGCCGGGTCCAGGTCGGCGCGCGGCAACAAGTTGGGGGCCGATCCCACCGTCCGCGTCACCTGCAGGTCGGGGCCCACGCTGCCGAACACATCGGAGAAGACTCCACGCAGGCCCTCGCCCAGCGCCAGAAAGACCACCATGCTGCCCAGGGCCACCGCCAGCCCCAGCGCGGTCAGGGCGGCGCGCACCGGCCGGCGCAGCAGGCCCAGCGCGGCCAGCCGCCACAGGTCACCCGGCCTCACGCGGACTCCGGCCGGACGGAGGTGGGGGGCTGCCGCTTCACAACGGAGGGAACACGAAACACAGACGGACACACAGCAGCCGGATCACGAACGCAGGGTAGCGTCCCGAACATGAGGGGCCGCCATGTTCGCTGCCGTGGGCGGCCCAGTGCATCCAGGCCCCGCGCATCCGGGTGCAGCGCGTCCGGGTGCAGCGCGTCCGTGTTCAGCGCGTCCGTGTGACCTTGCTCAGCAGGGGCGGGGCGTCGGGGTCCAGCCCCCGGCCCAGGGCCAGGTGGCCGGCAAACAGGTAGAACGCCAGGGCGCTGGGCACCGGGTCGGTCAGGGCGTGGCCGGTGGGGGGGGTGGTCAGGGTGCTGCCCGCCGCCGGCCCCAGGGTCCGCAGGTCGGCTCCCGCCGCGCGCAGGTCGGCGTAAGCCGCCTGGGTGGCTGCCTCCGCCGCATCGGCCGGAGCGAAGCCCAGGAGCGGCAGGCCCTCGGCAAGCAGGCGCTTGGGACCGTGGCTGAATTCGGCGGCGCTGTAGGCCTCGGCGTGGATGCCGCAGGTTTCCTTGAGCTTGAGGGCCGCCTCCTGCGCCACCCCGTAGTGCAGCCCACGCGCGAGCACAAGCAGGTTCTGGGCAAAGGCGTAGCGGCCCGCCAGCGCACGGGCGGCGTCCTCCAGTTCCAGGGTGCGGCGCAGGGCCTCGGGCAGACCGTGCAGGGCGTCCATCAGGCCGCCGTGTGGGTTGAGGTGGGCGATCACGGGCAGCAGGGCCGTCAGACTGGCGAGGTAACTCTTGGTGGCCGCCACCGCCCGCTCCTCGCCGCAGCGCAGCGGCAATACGAACTCGGCCGTCTGCGCCAGATCACTGTCCTCCACATTCACCAGCGCGACCGTCAACGCGCCGGCCTCGCGCGCCATGTGCACGTTTTCCACCACGTCCGGGCTGGCCCCGGACTGGGACACCGCAATGACCAGCGCCCCGCTCAGGTCCAGCCGGGTGCCGTAGAGGGTATGAACGCTGGGTCCCAGCGAGGCGACCGGCAACGACAGCTGGGTTTCCAGCGCGTACTTCAACACCGTGCAGGCGTGGTCGCTGCTGCCGCGCGCCAGGGTCACGGCGTAGGGAGGGCGGCGTTCGCGCAGGGTGTGGGCCAGTTCCTGGGCCGCTCCGGCGTTGTGGGCCAGCTGCCGGGTGATCACCTCCGGGGCCTCGCGGGCCTCGCGCAGCATCAGGGGGTTGGCGGCCGAGGGAGCGGGGTTCATGCGTGACACTCCGGCAGGGGCATGGGCCGCCCGCCGACATACACGGCCCGGACACCCAGGTCGGCGTCGAGGACCACCATATCGGCGCGCCGCTGCGGCTCCAGCACGCCCCGGTCGCTCAGGCCCAGCGAGCGGGCGGGCACCGCGCTCAGCATGCGGCTGGCCTCGGGAAGCGGCACGCCCGCCTGCACGGCGTTGCGCAGGGCCACGTCCAGGGTCAGCACGCTGCCCGCGATGGTTCCGTCGGCCAGGGTCGCGCGGCCCCCGCGGACCATCACGGTCTGGCCGCCCAGTTCGCTCTCGCCGTCGCCCAGACCGGTGGCACGCATGGCGTCCGAGACCAGGGTCACGCGCTCCGGGGCGGCGGCGCGGGCAAGCAAAAAGGCGGTGGGGTCCACGTGGATTCCGTCCAGGATGATCTCCATGAAGGCGTGGGGGTCGGCGAGCAGGGCGCCGGGCACACCGGGGGTCCGGCCCTCGATGCCGCCCATCGCGTTGAACAGGTGCGTGGCACAGCTCGTGGCGCCCGCTGCCTGCAGGGCCTGCAAGAAGGCCGTGACGGTCGGGGCGTCTGCCCGCGTGTGCCCGATACCGATGCGCACGCCCTGGGCCGCCAGCGCCAGCGCCGCGTCCAGCGCCCCGGGCAGCTCCGGGGCCAGGGTCACGGCCCGCACCACGCCGAGGGCGATCACTTCGGCGATCAGGTGGGGCAGCGGCGACAGGGGACACGCGGGCTGGGCCCCCAGCCGCCCCGGACTGATGAACGGGCCTTCCAGATGGGCGCCCGGCACGTCGGCTCCGCCCGGCACGCCCTCGTCCATGATCTCGCGGACGCCGCGCAACGCCCCGATCACCGCGTCCCAGGGGTGCGTGATGGTGGTGGGCAGCAGCGTGGTGGTGCCGTGCAGGGCATGAAACCGGGCCACCCGCCGGACTGCGGCCGCGCCGTCCATGGTGTCTGCGCCGCCGCCGCCGTGGACATGGGCGTCGATAAAACCCGGCAGAATCAGCCGGTCCGTGGGTGCCTCGGGATCGGGCGTGATGTGGTCAATGCGGTCCGTGAAGGCCACGCGGCCCGCCAGCCACGCGCCCGAGGGCAACAGGACCTGTCCGGCCAGCGTGCGCGGCGCGGGGGGCCGCCGCCCTTCCCGGCCGGGGACCGCGGGCGGATCTGACCGGAAGGGCCGGGACCCGGAAGCGGCGCGGCGGACGGAGCTGAAAACGGCACCTGTGGTCATGGGAATCTCCTGCAGGACTTTGAAAATGAGTCCACATCACTGTAGGAGGTGTGGACGATTTTTTCCACTCCTGCACGCCGTGCCGGACGTACCCGCGGCCTGAATGGAGGGCACCCTCCAGGAAACACCGCACATCCTGGACACCGACCGGGCCGAATCCGCCAGAATGGGCCGCGACATGGCCGCTTCCCGAAAGACCAAGACCTCCAAAGCCGCCGCTCCTGAACCACAGGACTCGGTCCTCATCGCCCACCTGCGCCGTCTGGTCGAGGCCACCGGCCCCAGCGGTTCCGAGGAGGACGTGGTGCGCCTGATCGTGGAGGCGGCCCGGCCCCTGGCCGACGAGCTGAGCGTGGACGCCTTCGGCAACGTGGTGGCCACCCGCCACGCGGCCCAGCCCGGCGCGCGGCGCTGCGTCATCTCGGCCCACATGGACGAGATCGGGTTCCGGGTCCGGCAGATTGATCCGAACGGATTTCTGCGGCTGGAGAAGGTGGGCGGCATGGACGACCGCATCCTGCTCGCCCAGCGGCTGTGGGTCCGCACCGAAAACCAGCGTCTGCTGGGTGTGATCGGCACCCGAAGCGCCCACCTGCTCACCGACGCCGACCGCTCGGCCCTGGTGCCCACGACGCAGCTGTACGTGGACATCGGAGCGCGCAGCGCACAGCAGGCCGCCGAGATGGGCGTGCAGATGGGCGACCCTGCCGGCTTCGTGGGCAGCCTGGAGGAACTCGGCCGCGGCAGCGGGCGCTACACCGCGCACGCCCTGGACGACCGGGCCGGGTGCGCGGCGCTGCTCACCGTGCTGGAGGGCTACCGCGACGCGCCCCCGCCCGTGACGCTGGTGGCGGTCTTCTCGGTGCAGGAGGAGGTGGGCCTGCGCGGCGTTCAGGCGCTGGCGCGTCACCTGCAGGCCGATGTGGCCCTGGCCCTGGACATGACGGCGGCGGACGACACCCCCGAACTCGGAACGGCGCACCTGTGCCTGGGCGCCGGCCCCACGGTCAAGATCATGGACAATTCCACCCTGGCCCACCCGGCGGTCCGGCGCGGCCTGATGGAGGTGGCCCGGCAACAGAACCTCAGCGTGCAGCCGGAACTTCTGCGCGGCATCGGCACCGATGCGGGTGCGCTGCAGTACCTGGGCGGCGGGGTTGCGGCGGGGGCCGTCTCGGTGGTCAACCGCTACACCCACAGCCCGGTCGAGGTCCTCGACGAGCGGGACCTGGAAGAAGCCGTTGACCTGCTGCGCGGCTTCCTGAGCGCTCTGCCCGGGCTGGACCTGGGATTCCTGCCCCCGGACACGGCCGGAGAGTAAACACGACGCTGCCGGCGTGCGGGGCCCACGGCCACCCCACGCCGCCTAACTTTTGCTGGGGTCTTTTCCGTCCTGGGCCGGGGGCGTCGCCGGGAGGCCCAGCTCGTTGAATTCGCGCTCGGCCTCCCGCTTGATGGGGTTGGAGCGGGTGAGCAGCCCCTCCGCGGCACGGCCCGGCACAGCCCGGTCACCGGGTGTAGCGGCAGGGAGCAGACGGTTGCCCAGCGCCAGCACGTCGGCGGTGAGCTGCGGGGCGAGCGCCTGGGCGTGCTTCAGCAGCCACGCCGGCCCCCCGATCATGGCCTCGGCGTCGCCGCGCACCACGGCGTCCACCATACGCCGGGCGGCCACCTCGGCGTCCAGGGACAGAAACGGCAGGTTGTCCACGGTGGCGAACAGGGCGTATTCCCGCCGGTGCTGGCCCTTGACCTGGGCCTGCCGGGGACTGCCGGTGCGCACCACCGTCGGACACACCGTCGTGACCGTGACACCCTCGCGGGCCAGTTCGGCGCGGAACGCCTGTCCCAGACCGGTCAGGGCAAATTTGCTGAAGCTGTAGGAGGCGAGGTGGGGCACGGCCACCTTACCCCCCACCGAGGACACCATCAGCACCCGGCCCCGGCGACGGCGCAGTTCGGGCAGTGCGGCGCGGGTCAGACGCAGCGGCGCGAAGGCATTGACCTCCATGATGTCGCGGAAGTCCGCCTCGGTGATGTTTGCCAGCGGTCCGGTCTGGATCAGGCCCGCGTTGTTCACGAGCACGTCCAGGCGGCCGTGAGACCGAACCGCCTCTGCTACAGCTCGGTGCAGGTCAGCCTCACGGGTCACGTCACCGGTGACGGTCTGCACCCGGTCGCCCGCCGCCAGCCGAGCGGCGGCCCAGTCCAGGTCGGCGGCGGTGCGGGCCATCAGGGTGACCCGGGCTCCACGCGCCAGAAACTCGGCGGCCAGCGCCAGTCCCAGCCCGCGCGAGCCCCCGGTGATCAGCACGCTCTTCTCCGCCAGATCGTAGGCGGGGGTGGCCTGCCGCCGCAGGGCGAGGGCCAGGACGGCGGTGGCCAGAAGCAGACGTTTGGGAACTCGCATGGCCCGTATTGTGGAGATCCGGCGAACGGGCGGTTGATCATCTAAAGGGCGGCTCAACGCGGCCTCAGACCGGGAAGGGCCCGGTCCCGCAGAGGCCCAAGTCCAGCGGAGACCCCGGTGCGGCACACGGTCAGCCCAGCGGCAGGTCTTCCAGATGGGTCAGCCAGTCCAGCGGATGGTCGTAGACTGCCACCGCTTCCTCCAGCCGTGAATCGCCGCCGCAGCGCAGGGCGAGCGTGTCCACCCCGCTGCGGCGCGCACTCTCGATGTCGTAGGGCGTGTCGCCCACCATCAGGACCTCACCGGGCGACAGGCCCAGTTTGTTCAGCGCGGCCCGCACGATGTCGGGGGCCGGCTTGGAGTCCTCCTCGTCGGAGGCGGTGGTGCGCTCGGGCAACAGGTCGGCCACGTCCGCGCGGTCCAGCAGACTCTGGACGACGCTCTCTTCTCCCGAGGTCCCCACGATCAGCTTCAGCCCCTTGCGGCGCAGGGCCTCGACCAGCTCGCGTGCCCCCGGCTGCGGGCGCACATTCGGCAGCTCTCCCCGCTGAAAATGGTCCTGCCAACCCTGGCTGAGGCGCTCGTACTGCGGGGTGCCCGCCTCCACGCCGGTCAGCCGGGGAACCAGCTGGTCCCCCCCCCATGCCGATCAGCGGGCGCACCTCATCAAAATGCAGCGTGAAGCCCCCGTCCATAAAGGCGCGCACCCACGCGCGGGCATGGGCATCGTTGCTGTCCACCAGCGTGCCGTCCAGATCCAGAATCACTCCACGGTAAGGCGCCATGCCCTCCAGGCTAAGGGTCCCGTGCGGGACGAGGGGTTAGGCCCACTTGACCGGGACTTCACACCAGGATTGCCCCACACCAGGACAGGAACCAACGGCCGCGCCGTCCCCGGCGGAGAACGGCGCGGCACGGTCCAGCCCGGCTCAGGCCCAGGGGTCGAGGACCACTTTGATACAGCCGTCCTTCTTGTCGCGGAAGGTCTTGTATAGGTCCGGAGCCTGGCTCAGCGGGGCGCGGTGCGTGATGACGAAACTCGGGTCGATTTCGCCGCCCTCGATGCGCGACAGCAGCGGGCGCACGTAGCGGTGGGTGTGGGTCTGGCCCATCTTGAGGGTCAGCCCCTTGCCGAAGGCGGACCCGAGGGGCAACTTGTCCACCAGTCCGCCGTACACGCCCGGCATGCTGACGGTGCCTCCCTTGGCACAGCTCAGGATCGCCCAGCGCAGCGCGGTGATGCGGTCAAAACTCAGGCGCAGCTTCTGCTCGGCGGTATCCAGCAGCGCCCCGGGACCGTGGCCGTGGGCCTCCAGACCCACCGCGTCAATGGTGTGGTCGGGGCCGCGTCCACCGGTGGCCTCATGCAGGGCCACGAGAACGTCCTCACGCTCGTAGTTGATGGTCTGCATGCCCGCGGCCTCGGCCAGGGCCAGACGCTCGGGCACCCGGTCAATCACGATCACGTGGGCGGCCCCGAGCATCTGGGCGCTGCGGGCGGCGAACTGCCCCACCGGCCCGGCGCCGAACACGGCCACCACGTCACGGCCCGGCTGAATTCCGCAGTTCTCGGCGGCCTGATATCCGGTCGGGAAGATATCGGTGAGAAACAGCACCTGATCGTCGCGCAGGTCCGACTGGATCGGAAAGCAGCTCACGTCGGCAAACGGCACCCGCACGAACTGGGCCTGTCCGCCCGCATAGCCGCCGAACAGGTGCGAGTACCCGAACAGGCCGCTGGCACTGGTCGCGCCGTACAGCGCCTCGGCCATGCGGTGGTTCGGGTTGGAGTTGTCGCAGGCGCTGAACAGGCCGCGCTGGCATGGCTCGCACACCCCGCAGGCGAGGTTGAAGGGCATGATCACGCGGTCGCCCACCTTCACCTTGCTGACATCGCGCCCGACCTCGACGATCTCGCCCATGAATTCGTGGCCCAGAATGTCGCCCTTTTCCATGCTCGGGATGTAGCCGTCGAGCAGGTGCAGGTCCGAGCCGCAGATGGCCGTGGACGTGACGCGCACAATGACGTCGCTCTGCAGCAGCAGCGTGGGATCGGGAACCGTTTCAACGCCGATGTGGTTGGTGCCCTGCCATAAGACCGCCCTCATGCCTGGCCTCCCCGGCCTGCGTTCTGACCGGAGGACCCGGCCCGCCCGCTGCTCTGCCCCTGCGTGGTGGGATGAAACCCGAGTTCCTGTTCGCGTTTGAAGCGCATCAGGTCGTCGCGCAGCTGCTGCGACGGCTCCTGCCCGGCGATGCGTGCCACCAGGGCGCCGACGCTGCCGCCCGGCGGACGGTACGTAAGGCGCACGATCACCTCGGTGCCGCGGTCCCCGGGGGCGGGGCGAAACAGCACCTCGCCGCTGTTCTCGACCGCCGCGCCGGGCAGGGAACGCCACGCGATGCGGCGGCCCGGCTGATCGGCCGTCATCTCGGCCTCCCAGCTCACCTCACCGCCCGCATACCCGGCGGGGGCCTGAACGGTCCAGCGCGAGCGGCGCTCGTCGAGCACCTCCACCCGCTTCAGGTGCTTCATCAGCCTCGGCAGGCCGGCAAAGTCGCGCCATATGGCATACAGCTCGTCTGCGGGTTTGCCCACGGTCACGGCGTCGCCGACCAGCACATCGCCGTCCTCGTTCTGCCGGACCTTGAAGGCAGTCGCGACCGGGCTGCTGCCCGTGACCGCCACCGCAGTCAGTCCCGCGCCCAGGCCGCCCAGCACCAGCCGCTGCCACGCCGAACCGCCGCGCAGGCCCGCCGTGAGGAGAAAGACTCCCAGCGCCCCGACCACTCCGCGCTCGACCGCGGGCATGTGGGCCCCGGTGCTGCGGCGCCCCGGCGGAACGACCCGGCCCGACCCGGAAGGCGTCACTGGACCTCACCGACCTGTAGGTATGACATCGTTCCATTTGGGCGGCGGGGCCACGGCGCAAAGGTCGGGCAGTTCACCAACTCAGCGCCGGCTCAAGAAAAGGTGACGAAGCCGTGATCTGCGTCCTCATTCACCATGATTCCATCACGGCCACCCTCAGACACGAAAACGGGCCAGGAGTCCCTGGCCCCCGGTCCGCTGAACAGATGCTTCCTTGCCGCGCAGGGGCACTGGCTGATTGTTGTTGAGTTTAGGATTGGAGTTCAGGTCGCGTCGGGACGAGGGGCATGGACTGGAGCTGACCATCGTCAGCCACGGGGCCCGGATTCATGAAGCTAGCCTCCGCTTCGGGCCGGCCATCCCCAACAGGCTGCAGGTCACGGTGGACTTTCCCCGGCCCCGGGTGGGAGGAACGCTGGAATAGACACCCGGCGGTCCTGCACAACGTCCCAGTCAGCAGAGAAACGTCAAGCGCGGTTGACGGGGCGTCCATCCCGCTTTACGCTCTGGATATGTCCCCTGCGCCGCCGAGTGTGCTTTCCAGGGTCCGGGCGGTGCGCGAACAGTCCGGCGAGCGGCCCGGAGATCTGGCACAGCGGGCCGGAATTACCCGGCAGGCCCTGCATGCCATCGAAGCCGGCGTCTCGGTGCCGAGCACCGCCGTGGCCCTGCGCCTGGCACACGCCCTGTCCTGCCGGGTCGAGGACCTGTTCCAGTTGCCCACTCCGCCGTTGCCCGCACGGGCGCTGACGGTTCCGGCGTCCTTTCCCACGCGGGTACAGCTGGCCTACGTGGGGGAACAGCTGCTCGCCCTGCCCCTGAGCGGTGAGGGAGCCCTGACCCGGTCTGCCGATGGCGTGGGCCGCAGCGACCAAGAGGACGGTGCGCTCCAGGTGGACCTCCTGACCGATCCCACCGTGCTGCGCCGCAGCGCCGTGGTGGCGGGCTGCGATCCGTCGCTGGGCCTGCTGATTCCCCATGCGGCCCGACTCGCGCCGTCGGCACGGGTGCTGTGGCACGACCTGCCCAGCCTGGACGCCCTGCGTGCCGTGGCCCGGGGCGAGGCCCACGCGGCAGGCATTCACCTGCACGACCCCGCCAGCGGCGACCACAACCGGCCCTGGGTGGAGCGCGAGCTGCGCGGGCGCACGGTTCACCTGTTCACGCTGTGGACCTGGGAACAGGGGTTGATCGTGGCGGCGGGCAATCCCCGGCGGCTGCGCGCACCGGCCGACCTCGCACGCCCCGGCATCCGTCTGGCCAACCGCAACGTCGGGGCCGGCAGCCGGCTGCTGCTCGATGCGTGGCTGGAGACGGCCGGACTGGACGCAGCGGCCCGCCGGGCCTTGCCGGGCTACGACCGCACCCACGCCTCGCACCTGGCCCTGGCCCAGAGTGTGGCGCGCGGCGAGGCCGACGCCGGGCCGGGACCGCGCGCCGCCGCCCGGGCATGGGGTCTGGACTTCGTGCCGCTTCACCACGAACGCTTTGATCTCGCACTTCCCGCCGAGCATCTGGAGCATCCGGGGGTGCAGGCCCTGCTGGGGGGCGCCCGGCTGCCCGCCTTTCACGCCGAACTCGCCGCTCTGGGCGGGTACGATCCGCGCCACGCCGGAGAGCTGTGGCAGACCACCGCCTGAAACGGGTGCCGCCCAGGCCCCCATCCCCCACCAAGGAGTTCCCCTTGACCCCTCCCCCACTCAAATCCGCCCTGGGCGCGCTGCTGCTCTGCGCCCTTTCTGTCTCCTCGGTCGCCGGCGCCGAGCGCCTGACCGTCTTTGCGGCCGCCTCACTGACCGACGCCTTCAGCGAACTGGGCCGGGCCTTCGACGCCAGAACCGGCCATACCACCACCTTTCAGTTTGCCGGCTCGCAGACCCTGCGAACCCAGCTGCAAAACGGCGCCCGGGCAGATGTGTTCGCCAGCGCCAACAGTGCCCAGTTCACTCCGCTGGTGCAGGCTGGCCTGATTGGCCCGGGGCAGAATTTTGTACGCAACCGGCTCACGGTCATCGCCCCGAAGAACAGCCCGCGCGTGGGAACCCTGGCCGATCTGGTCCGGCCCGGCCTGAAGCTGGTGATTGCGGACGCGGCGGTGCCGGCCGGGGAATACACCCGGCGTATGCTCGCGGCCATAGACCGCGCGGGCACCTACGGGCCGGATTTCTCGGCCCTGTTTCTCAAGAACGTCGTGTCCCAGGAACCCAACGTGCGGCAGGTGGCCCTCAAGGTCCAGCTTGGCGAGGCCGACGCCGCCGTGGTCTACAGCACCGACGTGACCCCCGCCCTCAAGGAGAGTGTCCGCGTGGTTCCCCTGCCCAGCCGCTTCAACCAGACTGCGGCCTATCCCATTGGTGTGGTGGACCGGGCGGGCAGTCCCCAGGCCGCCCGGTCCTTCGTCCAGTACGTCCTCTCGGCACAGGGGCAGAAGATCATGCGCAAATGGGGCTTTCTCAGCCCTCAATGACGTGCCGCTGATGTCCCGCTCATCCGTGCGGCCCCGGTTCCCGTCTGCTCTGCCTGCCCTGACGGAACGCGGTTCCCTGGCAGCCACGCCCGGAGCCCCATGATCGTCCGTACGCCCCCAACGAGTCCGCCCCTCTCCCGGCCAGCCCGGCCCCCCGTGCTGCTCGTGGCCCTTTCGGTGCTGCTCGTCCTGTTTCTGGTCTTGCCCACCGCCGCGCTGCTGGCCCGGGGGCTGACCCCCACCCTGCTGCCCACCCTGGCCAGCCCGGCAGTGCTTGACGCCCTAAGGGTCAGCCTGGTCACCACCCTGACCACCCTGGCCCTGACGGTGGCCCTGGGCACACCGGTGGCCTTTCTGCTCGCCCGCTACCGGTTTCCGGGCAGCACTGTGCTCGATACCCTGCTGGACCTGCCGGTGGTGCTGCCGCCCGTGGTGGCGGGGGTAGGGTTGCTGCTGACCTTCGGGCGCACGGGCCTGCTGGGAGCGCCGCTGGAACTCGCGGGCATCAGCGTGGCGTTCAGTCCCCTGGCGGTGGTGCTCGCCCAGCTGTTTACCAGCGCGCCGTTCTATGTCCGGGCGGCCAAGGCTGGTTTTCTGGCGGTGGACCGCGATGTGGAGGCCGCTGCCCTCACCGACGGAGCGTCACGCTGGGCCGCGTTCTGGCTGGTCACATGGCCCCTGGCCTTTCCCTTCCTGCTCGAGGGGCTGGTCCTTTGCTGGGCACGGGCCCTGGGCGAATTCGGCGCCACCATTCTGTTTGCCGGCTCCCTGCAGGGCCAGACCCGGACCGTCACGCTGGCCATCTACTCCGCCCTGGAAAGCGACCTTGCGCCCGCCCTGGTCCTCTCGACCGTGATGGTGGTCGTGGCCTTCGGGCTGCTGCTGACCGTGCGTTTGCTCGCCAGCCGCCACCCCTCCTCCTGAGGCCCATGCCGGATGTCCATGCCCGCACCTCAGAGCGGTCTGCCAGTCATCTCAGAAAAATTCCGCACCAGATCACAGCCTTCATAACGCCTTCATGAAGGCTGCATCAGAAAGCGTGCGTGTTTTGTCAGACGTCAAAAAGCATGCTGGTCAGGATCGGCCATATTCGTATTGCCATATTTTTAAGGAGCGTGCCACAGATGTCCAAGATTTCTGCCGTCAGCCTGCTGTCCCTCGCCCTGCTGAGCGCCTGCTCCAGCACCTCACCTACCGCTCAGGCGCCCGCTGCCGCACGGTTCGCCCACATCGCCTCGGTGCAGCTGGAGCCCGGTGACACCGCGCAGGCGCTGGCCAAGGCCGTCGGCGGCGAGGTCCTGGAGTGGAAGACTTCCGGCTGCGCGGCGGATGACAGCGACAACTGCGTGGCCCTGATCGGCTTTAACCAAAAACTTGGTGCCCAGAACCTGCGCGCCCTGGGTGGACGCACGGTGTTCATCGAGCCGAACCGTGATGTCTTCAGTGGGGGCGGCATCATGACCGCGACCATGGGCGGCAAGGCCACGATGTGGGCCGGCGGAAAAGCCACGATGTGGGCAGGTGGCAAGGCCACGATGTGGGCCGGCGGTCAGTTCGCTCCCATCCCAGAAAACACCGCGCTGTGGCAGAAGATCGGTCTGCAGCAGGCCCAGCTTCAGGCTCCACAGCTCGGCGCAGGCGTAACCGTGGCCGTCATCGACACGGGCGTGGACCTCGTGCACCCTGCCTTTACCGAGGCCTTTACCGATCCGTCCACCTGGCGCGATTTCTACGCGGATGACGGCATTCCACAGGAAGAAGGTAGCTTCGGCGTGGGCGGTTACGGCCACGGCACCAACATCACCGGAATCATCCTGCAGGTGGCGCCGGGCGTGAAGATCATGCCCCTGCGGGTGCTGGGACCAGACGGTTCGGGTGACGTGATCATGGTGGCGCAGGCCATCGAGTGGGCGGTGGCTCAGGGGGCCCAGCTCATCAACCTGAGTCTGGGCAGCACCGAGGAATCGAAGGTGATCGGCAACGCCATCAAGAAGGCCTCCAAGGCCGGAGTGGTTGTGGTGTCGTCTGCCGGGAACGACAATAAGGACAGAATCACCTATCCAGCGGCCAGAATGGACAAGGAGTGGGGCGTCAGCGTGGGCAGCGTGAACCTGAATGACGTTAAATCCACCTTCTCCAACTATGCCAAGGAGCTGGACATCGTGGCCCCCGGTGAACAGGTTTATGCACCGGCTCCGGAAGGCCGCATGGCCGCGTGGAGTGGCACGTCCATGGCCGCTCCGATGGTGACCGGCGGACTGGCCCTGGAGCTGAGCAAGAACCTGAACAAGACGGGGAAGAAAGACAAAGACAAGGCCGACAAGGTGATCGAGCAGCTGCTCAAGAACACCAAAGAGATCAACGAAATCGCGGACAACAAACCCTTCAAGGACAAACTGGGCAAAGGCCGCCTGGATCTGGTGCAGTTTTTGAACGCCGACCAGGACGATTGAGGCTCAAAGGCGGTGACCATCAGCCACCACCCCGTTTCACCCCCACCGATGAAGGCGCCTCTGACCCAGCTGGAGGCCCTTCAACGGGCCATTCCAGAACTGTTGACTGTTGATCCGGCACAGGCCCTGGCCCTGGCCCAGACCTGCTGTGGACTGAGCGCCGAACTGGACGCCGCACAGCACAGCACCAGCCAGCTGTTGCTGGGCCGCGCCCTTCAGGCCAACGTACAGATTCAGGAAGCCCTGGAGGTGTTCCAGACTTCTGCCAATACCTGCAGCAGTCTGGGGCTGGCGGCTCAGGAGGCTGAGGCCCGGAGTCTGGCCGGCAAGGCCTGCATTGACCTGGGCCAGTTCGATGACGCGTCCAGGGAATTGCAGAGCGCGGTGGCGTTGGCCGCCGACATCCCTTCAGCAATCTCTATCCATGCCACGGCCCTGAATCATCTGGCTGTTGTCAAGCACCACCAGGGGCAGGCAGCAGAAGCCCTGCAACTGATGCACCGGGCCCTGCAGTTGCGGGAGCAAGAGGGAAATGCCACCGGGCAGATTCACTGTTTGACCAATATTGGTGGAGTTCAGATGTGGTTGGGACAATACGGGGACGCCATCAAGAGTCTGACCCAGGCATACACGTTGTATAAGACTCAGCCCGCCGATCCCAAAGTAGAAACACCCATTCTGCACAATCTGGCCCACGTTCACAGCATGAACGGGGATATCGAGCTGGCCATCGAGGTCATGGAGGCGGCGTATCAAGCAGCCATTGCGACCCATGAGGGACGCACCCAGGCACTCGCCAGCCTTAACCTCGGCGGGTTCTGTCTGGATGCCGGACAATTCGAGCGGGCTCAGGAATATCTTCAAGCGACCCTGGACCTAAGCCGACAGATCCAGTTTCAAGTTGGTGAGATGCACGCCCTGGACAGTCTGGGAACCCTGTATCAGAAAATGCATGAGCCTGAACAGGCGCGTGAGGTCCTGCAGGCGGCCCTGAACATCGCCATAGAGATCGGGGCAAAACAGGGCGAACTGGAAGCCCGCCTGCAGCTGGGCCGCCTGCACCTGACCGAAGGTGACCTGGAAGCGGCCCAGAGGGAACTCGGAACCAGTCTGGAACTCTCGGTCAGCATTCAGTCTCCCAAGGAAGAGGCGGCGGCCAACGAAGCGCTGGCCGAGTTGTTCGAGCGTCAGGGCCAGCCCATATTGGCCCTGAAACACAGCCGTGAACTCACGCACATAGAACGCGAGCTGTTCAACGCCGAACGTGACCGCCAGACCCGCAACCTCAGTATTCAGTTCGAGGTCGAGCGGGCCCGGCACGACACCGAGATTTACCGCATGCGCACCGAACTGGAGCAGGAGGGACGTGAGCGGGCCGAACACCGCGTGCGGCAGCGCACTGCCGAACTCGCCCGCGCGCAGCAGGAAGTGGTCACGCGCCTGGCCATGGCCGCCGAATACCGCGACGACACCACAGGAGAGCATACCCGGCGGGTGGGCCGGACGGCGGCCCGCATCGCCCTGGCCCTGGGCTGGCCGGAAAACCGCGCCGCCGTGCTGGGCATTGCGGCGCGGCTGCATGACGTGGGCAAGATCGGTATTCCCGACAGCGTGCTGCTCAAGGCAGGCAAGCTCGATACAGCGGAGTTTGCCCACATGCAGACCCACACGCTGATCGGCGCGCGCATTCTGTCAGGGGGACGCTCGGAACTGCTGCGGATGGCCGAGGAAATCGCCCTGACCCACCACGAGCGCTGGGACGGCACCGGATATCCGCGCGGCCTGCACGCCACCCAGATTCCGCTGGTGGGCCGCATCGTGGCCATTGCCGACGTGTTCGACGCCCTAACCCAGGCCCGTCCCTATAAAGCCGCCTGGACCCCACAGGACGCCGTGAACGAGATTCGCAAGCAGACGGGCAGCCACTTTGATCCGGACGTGGTCGAGATTGCCGTGCCCATCCTGCTGACGCCCGATTCCCCGGATGGGGATTTTTCAGAGGAGAACATGCCGCTGGCGCAGGAGGAAGCCAATCATGTTCTGACGGTGTTTGAGCAACTTCTCGTCGAGCGCACCCGTGATCTGGAGCTGGCCCGCGAGGAAGCCGAACGTACTGCGTCCCACATGCAGCGCATGGCCCTGACCGACAACCTGACCGGCCTGGGCAACCGCTGGGCTTTTGAACAGACGCTGGAACAGACGTTGAACGAGGCCATCAAGCATGACCGGTCTTTTTCGGTCATTTCCTTCGACCTTGATGGGCTGAAGGCCATCAACGATACACACGGCCATGAACAGGGAGACCGGTTCTTGCAGTGCTTTGCCAGAGCGCTTGCGGCGGCCTTCGCCCCTATTGGCCTGGCATACCGCATCGGCGGCGATGAGTTCGCCGTGGTAAGCACCGAGCCGCAGGAGCTGCCGATTCTGCGCGGCCTGCTGGAGCAGACGCAAGACCAGATGCGCCACCAGGGGTTTAAGGCGGCCAGCGCCAGCATGGGCAGCTCGGTGTATCCCCACGACGCCCGAACCGCCGGCGATCTGCTGCGCCTGAGCGATCAGCGAATGTACCAGACCAAATTGCGCCGCCGGCAGCAGGGCCGGTAAGACTGCAGGGCCGCAGACGGACCCAGAAACGACGGGCCCAGAAACAAAGATGAGGCGAGGCCTTTAGGAAGTGGGGGATGACACCGGCCCGCTGCCGGCAAAAACGGATTTTGACCACCCCACGCAGTCATACAATGATCCACCCGGCAAACCCGGAGCGGTAGAGTCTGGCAGGGACTCCTGAAGGCGGCGCAGCACCTGCTGTGCAGACCCGCGCGACTCCAGAAAAAGGACATTCATGACTGTTGACCGGCCCCAAGACCTTGACCTCTCTTCTCTCCTCCGGGTACTGAGGCGTGCGGCGCTGCCCATCCTGATCGTGGCGCTGGCCGTGTCCACCCTCGTCTATTTCTACTCCAGCACGCGGCCCGCGGTGTATCAGGCCACGGCGAGTCTCTCGGCCCTGCCCACCAGCGGCGGCAACAGCGTGATCAACAACACGCTGGTCACGGCGCCGCAACTGCCGCCCGGCGTGGTCGCCCGGGCCATGCGCAGCCCCGCCGTGGTGGACGGCGCGGTGAGCCGCCTGCAGGCGGCCGTGCCCGACAGTCCGGCCCGGCGCGCCTTCGTGGAGGGTCTGCAGCTGGAAGCGAGAACCGGGCGGCGCGAACTGGTGCGCCTGAGCACCGATGTCAACCAGGACTTCGTGGGCGTCTACGAGATCAGTGCGCTGGCCGCCACCCCCCAGCTTGCGCAGGCGGCTGCCAACAGCTTCTCGGCGTCGCTGCTGGAGTGGGACCGGCAGCGCGCCCTGACCGGCATCACCCGCGCCCGCCAGAACCTGGTGACCCAGCGCGCCGACCTGACGGCCCGCATCGCCCGCGGAGGCAACGCGCTGGATCTGCGCACCCTGGAGCAGCTGCGGCTGGACATCGTCGAGCGGCTGCAGCAGGTGGAGGTGCTGGAGCAGACCGTCAGCGGAACCCTGAACGCGCTGGCCTCCGCGACGCCGCCGACCGACCCGGCCGCCCCGCGGCCCCTGCGCGACACCCTGCTGAGTTTCGCCGCCTGTGTGTTCTTCGGGACTCTGCTGGCGTTCGCGCTCGATCAGATGAAGCAGCGCATCCGGGGGCTGGAGGACCTGCGCAGTTTTGGGCTGCCGGTGCTGGGGACTCTGCCGCCCCTGCCCTTTCGCAGCGCCGATCCCACCCGCGTGATTCAGGCCATCCGGCACGGTCTGTTCCGGGAACAGATGGAATTCGTGCGGGTCGGCGTGATGTCCAGCCTGGGCAACCTGCCCTCCTCGCCGATCATCGTGGTGTCCAGCGGGCAGGTAGGCGAGGGCAAGAGCACCGTCACCGCCGGACTGGCCTACACCATGGCCGAACACGGCATGCGGGTCCTGGTGGTGGACGCCGACATTTTCCGTCGCCGGCAGGAAAACCTGTGGCTGGCGGCGTCCCGGGGCCGCGAAGCCCAGACGCATCAGATGGGCGAACATCAGCTGCGGACCGGAGTGGCCGATGGCATCGATCTGCTCACCGTGCAGACCTCCACCCTGAACACGCCCATGCTGGAATTGACCGTCCGCACCCGCAGCCGCGATTACGATGTGGTGCTGGTGGACACGCCCCCGGTGCTCAAGATCGCTGACACGCTGGTGCTGGCCAGTCATCTGGACGGCTTGGTGGTCGTCACCGATCCACAGACCTCACACGCGCAGATCCGCCGGGTGATCGAGGACACCGGGCGTCTGGGTGTTCCGGTCCTGGGCCTGGTGCTCAACCGGTTCCGCGAGACCAGTGGACAGAGCGAGTACACCTACGCGTCGCTCGGCCAGGAACCCCAGCCGCCCCGCAGCGTGGGGAGCCGGGGATGAGGCGGCATACGTGGGCATACCCCCTGACCGCTTCCACCGCACCGGGCAGCAGCCGGGCGGGCGGCCTGGAGGCCGGCTCTTGACGCCTGCTCCCCTGTCCCTGGCCCCGCTGTTTGCACGGGTGGCCCGCCTGGATGACCTGACCGGACATGATCCGCTGCGGAGCGCGGCGCTGGCCCAGGCCCTGGGGGAACCAGAGCTCGCGCGGGCGTTGCTGGCCCGCAGCGGCGGCCTGCTGGACCACGCGGACGCCCTGAAGGTCCTGAACCAGCCGTTGCCGGACGGTCTGCTGGCCCGCGCGCACGCCGAGCTGGGCCCGGCGCCCGCCCTGCCGCAGTGGACGGCCTCCGAGCGGGAAATGTTCATCCGGGGGCTCGCCGGCTACCTGCTCGCGGAGCAGCCGGAGGCTCAGCTCCAGCCCGCCTCCACCGACTCTGCCCTCGCGCCGGGCCTGTGGATCCTGCCAGCCCTGCCCGACACCGAACGCTGGCAGGCCGGGCTGGAATGCCTGGGCCAGGGACCGGTCACCTGGGCCGGCACCAGCTGGGGCAGCCGCTGGGGCCTGACCACCTTTCTGACCGAGCGGGGTCTGCCCGGCACGGTTGAATCCACTGAGCAGCTGATCGCCACCCTCAGTGCTGTGTGGTCGTGGAACCTGCCCCGGCTGCCCGAGCTGCTGTCCCGGCCGCTGCTGATTGACGGCCTGCACAGCCTGCCGCAGGCCCGGCTGAATGTGGTCACGCAACTGCTCCAGGACGCGGCCAGCGTCTTCGGCTGGACCGTGATCGGGCTGCCGGGAGTCGAGCGCGCGTGGCCCGCCGCCTTCCAGCCCCTGCCGTGGCCGCCCGCCGACATCGGCGCAGCGACCCCCACGCGGCCCCCACGCACCCCCCTGGCGCTGGATGTCCAGCCGGTGTCCCGGCGCCTTACCCTGCCCGGCGTGGCCCGCGAACTCGCGCAGCAGCAGGGAGACATCCTGGTGGTCCTGCCGTCCCGGGCCAGCGCCGCACGTCTGGCCGGACTGGTGGAGGGGGCCACGCTGCTGTCCACCAGCCTGTGTCCGGTCCACCTGGGGCAACAGGCCAATGAGTTGCTGATGCGGCGTCGCCGGGGCGAGCGCGCCCTGGTCGTGGCCACCACGCTGCCCTCCAGCGTGCTGGGCACCTTCGATCAGGTATGGCACCTTCCTGCACCGCTGCCGTATCTGGCCGAGGCCGCCGCGTTGTGCAGCGGAACCTTCCGGGTGCTGCCCCTGCTGGACGTGGCCGTGCCGCAGGCCTGGAACCACCAGTGGCAGCTGACGCTGGAGATGCTGGACGCCATGACGCAGGATGGAGACGCGGCCCTCAGCGGCCGCGCCCGGCAGCAGGCGTACCACGCGGCGCTGAATGCCTCACGGGCAGAGCAGTTGCCTCCCGCCCACTACAGCGATCTGCGCGCCTCGCTGCAGTACGCCTCGCTCGCCGCGGAACTCGGGCCGCGCGCCGAGAACTCGGTGCCCGTGCTGATTCCCTGGGACTCAGCCGCCCAGCAGGTGATTGGAACCTACCGCGACACCGGCTGGCTGTCCATCGCCAACCTGCGCTACGCGGCCTGGCTCACACCCAGCGAGGCGTGGCGGGCCATCCGCCGGGGCGAGGCCGAGGCCGGGGGCTGGGCGCTGATCTGGACCGCTCCGTACCATCCGGTCTACGGACTGGCGGCCGAGGCCGTGCTGCACGCCCAGGCGCCGGACTGATGCAGTGGCCGGTCTGAGCCTGCATGGACCGCGCCACGGGTCTGCCAGGAATACGGGCGTAAAACAGGCCGGGAAGAATTGCTCTTCCCGGCCTGTTCCCTGCAGGGCCGCTAGCCGCTAGCGCCGACGGGCCGCCCACCCTGCCAGCAGCATTCCGGCAGCGAGCAACAGAACGTTTCTCCTGACCCGGCTCCCTCCGCTCTTCTGACGCTTGTTCCACGCCGCCGTGTAAAACCCGTCCCACAGCGCCCACAGGTGAGCCTGTTCGAAGTGTTCGCGCACCCATGTGTGCGCCTGATCGCCCAGCTGACGGGTCTGCTCCGGGTCGGACAGCAGCGTGTCCAAGGCGGCGGCCAGGGCGGACACGTCGCCGGTGGGCACCTGCAGTCCGGTCACGCCGGGAACGCCCGCGTCACGCACTCCCGGAGCGTCGGTCAGGACGCTGGGTACGCCCGCCGCCGCTGCCTCCAGCACCACCATGCCCAGGCCCTCATGACGGCTGGGCAGGGTGAGCACGCTCATCAGCGGGTACAGGCGGCTCATGTCGGCCTCGAAGTCCACCTGCACCAGCCCCTGCGCTTCGCGGTAGGCGCGCTCCGCCGGACCGGACAGTGGATTGGCCGGGTCCGGGGTGCCCACCAGCAGCAGGCGGGCTTGTGGATGTTCCCGGTGCACCTGTGCCCACGCGAGCAGGAGTTCCTCGGTCCCCTTCTGCGGCGCGAGGCGGCCCACGAAGCCCACCACCGGGGTACCCTCGGGCAATCCCAGCTCGGCGCGGGCGCGCGCCACGGCGGCGGCGTCGGGGTGTGCGTACCGGTCCACCTCCAGGCCTGCCGGGCTGCCGGCCCCCAGCACCCGGATCTTGTGCGCCGGAACCAGCCCCAGCGCCACGGCCTCCTCCCGGTTGGACTCGCTGACGCACAGCACCTCATGGGCACACGCACAGGTCAGGCGCTCGATCACCCGCAGCAGCGGGCGCAGCCGGGCCAGCGCGCCGGTGGCCGCCGTCTCGCTGCGCAGTCCGTGGATGAAGTAGACCCGCAGCGGCACGCCGGTCAGCACGCTGGCCAGGCCGCCCAGCAACCCGGCCTTGGGGGTCGAGAAGTTCACGATGTCGGGGCGCACCTGCAGCAGGATTCGCACCATGCCGGCCAGCGCCTTCAGGTCGCGGCGCGGAGAAATCTCACGGGCCATGGGCAGGGGGTGGTACGACGCGCCGCCGATCTGCTGCGCGCGGGCCACCAGATCGGCGGGCTCGGGGGGCGTGACCAGATGAACCTCATGGCCCTGGGCGCGCAGGTGCGCGAGCTGGGGAGCGAAGAAGGCCAGGGCCGCGATGGGGGTGGTGGTGGTGTACAGAATTTTCATGACGTCCTTGCAGGGGGAAAAGGGGACTGGGGCCGGCTGTGGGCGCGCACGCTGCGCAGGAACCCGGCGCGCTGCTCATCCAGGGTGGCGTCGGCGTAGGTCCGGGCCAGCGCCAGGTTACGCCCGCTGTGGGCACTGAGCTGTGCGGGGTTGCTCGCCAGTGCCCCCCAGGCCCGCACCAGCTCGTCCACGTCGCCGGGCGGAGCAAGGGTGTCTGGGAGCAGCAGTTCGGGAATGCCGCCCACCGCCGAACCCACGGCGGGCAGCCCCTGGGCCATCGCCTCGAGCAGCGCACGCGGCAGACCCTCGGTGCGCGAGGGAATCAGAAACAGCTCGGCGCCCGCCAGATCGCGGCGGACCTCGGCCGGGGTGCTGCGCTGACCGGCGAACTCGCAGGCCTGCGCCACCCCTAGTTCCTGGGCCAGGGCCTCCAGGCCCGGACGCAGCGGCCCGTCCCCGACCACCTTCAGCCGCAGGTCGTGCCCGGCGGCGCGCAGTACGGCCAGGGCCCGCACCGCCAGGTCCACGCCCTTGTGACGCTGTTCCAGCGAGCCCACCAGCACCGTGTGGCGCGCCCGACCCTGATAGACGCGCGGCGCGTCAGCGAAGGCCTCCGGCGGCAGATGCACGTCCGAGACCCCGAAGCTTGCCACGCCCGCGGCCGGCGGGTACCGGCGCTGCAGCGCCTCGCGTGTGACGTACTGCACGGCCACGGCCTGACGGCAGTGCAGCCGGGTCAGTTCCGTGAGCAGCGTGCGGAACAGCGGGCGCAGGGGGTGGCGGGTGCCGTCCGGGCCGTAGCCCAGGTAGGGATCGTTGATGACCTCGGCGGCAAAGGGGTGACCCCGGAACCAGCGCAGCGCGGCCGCCAGGTGAACGAGCACCCCGGAGAGCCGCACGATCACGGCCTCGCCCGGCTCCAGACCCCGCCACAGGGCCGCGCTGACGCCGGTCAGGCGCCGCAGCAGGCCCAGCGGGCCCTGGTAGTACGGCACCGGCAGGAAGCGCACGCCCGGCCCGTCCACCCGCCGGAATCCGGCCGGAACCTCCGTGACGGCCTGCGAGCGGCCCACCACCTGCACTTCCTCGAACACGCTTAGGTACCGCCGCCAGTGGTCATAGGTGGCGTGCCCGTTGTCGTAGGTGGACCCGTCCGGGGTGTGTATGAAGCGCTGTTCCAGAACGACACTGACCCTCACGGTAAAGCCTCCTGTGGCGGGGAAACCGCCCCCGCAGCGGGGGCGCGGCCCACCAGCGCGACGGCCAGCGTCAGCGCGAGCAGCGGCAGGAACGCGCCGAAGGCCGGGGTGGGATAGAAGGTGTCGGTGGTGGCCGCCGTGAGCCACAGCGCGGCAAGCAGATTCAGGGCCACGCCCGCGCGCCGGGTCCGCAGCGCCCGCAGGCGCGCGATCAGCAGGCCGAAGAACAGCAGCAGGGCGGTGAAGCCCGCCACGCCGGTCTCATAGATCACCTGCAGCGGCAGGATGTGCGCGTTGGCCCCGTTGTTCGCGATGCCCGAGCCGAAGCCGCTGCCGATCAGCAGCCGGAACGGATCTCTGAGCAGGGCGTCGAGGTACACCCGCCAGATGTCCGCGCGGCCCGCGAGGTTGCCCACGTCTCCGGCGTCCAGCAGGGTAGATTGCCGGGCGAGCAGCCCGCTGAGGTCACCCTGCAGCGCGGGCAGGGCCACCACTCCGGCCACCCCCAGCGCGCCCAGCGCCAGCCCGGAGCGCACCGGCATTCTCAGGCCCTCGAGCACCACGAACAGCAGACACCCCGCCAGTCCGGCGCGGGCCCCGGACAGAAAGCACGCGATCAGCGCCGCCGCCAGCAGCCACTGCGGAGGCCGCTGCGGGCGCAGGATCATGGCCAGCGCGGCCTGCAGCAAGACCATCGCGGCCACATGGGCATGGTTGTAGCCGACGGTCCCCAGCCCCTTCTCGTTGTGCAGGTAGAACGACTCCCAGGGACCGGCCACGCCCGCCCCACGCGGCAGCACGCCGCCGAGCAGTTGCGGCAGCGCCGGAGAAAAGTAGGTCCAGGCCACGCCGACGACCATCAGGACGAAGGAGATCACAGCAAGCTGCCCCCAGCGCTCCAGCAGTTCCTCACCCAGTTTCAGGCGCGAGACCATCCAGAACACCCCCAGGATCTGCCCCAGCTTGAACAGCTGGAACAGCCCGAAGGGCACGGCCACCCCCAGATGTCCGTCACGCATCACGAACAGCAGCGCAAACGACGCCAGCGACAGTGCCCCGAGCCATTGCAGACCGCGCCACACCGCCTGCTGATCGGCGCCGACCCGGCGGTGGTACAGGGCCGCGCAGGCGAGCGCCGCCCACAGCAGCAGGTCAGCGGGAGCCTGCCACAGCGCCCACGACGGTCCGGCGGCCAGCACCGGCAGCCCGAAAAACTGCGAGAACACGTAGGCGCCCAGCAGCCACGTCACCGCCCGCTGAAGCAGGGGAGCGGTTCTCAGCGGCGCGGCGGCCGGGTCAGAAGCGGAGCGCCGCAAGCGACTGGAACCGGCGGGCAACGGCAGACTCAAGCGGTCTCCCCCGCAGCGGCGAGGTAGAAGTCACCCAGCTTGCGGGCCTCCTGCACGATGTCAAATTCCAGGTGATCCGGCACCTCACGGCCGCGCGAGGCCGCCTGGGCCAGGGCGTC
This sequence comes from Deinococcus aerophilus, assembly GCF_014647075.1. Classification (NCBI taxonomy): domain Bacteria; kingdom Thermotogati; phylum Deinococcota; class Deinococci; order Deinococcales; family Deinococcaceae; genus Deinococcus; species Deinococcus aerophilus. The sequence goes on from NZ_BMOM01000002.1 coordinate 59,316, forward strand.
GGCCCAGACCGCTGGCGGGGCGGTCAGCGGCAGCACCTGCAGGCCGGCATCCTGCATGCGGGCGTCGTGGTAGACACCCGCCGAGATCACGCGCGGCAGGCCCGCCGCCTGGGCCTCGACCAGCGCCAGACTCAGGCCCTCGAAGTGCGAGGGAAAGACGAAGGCGTCCATGATCCACAGCAGCCGGGCAACGTCCGGGCGCGATCCGAGCAACCGGACCCGCCCCGCCAGCCCCAGCGCCGCCACCCGCTCCTCGATGGCCGCCCGCTCGGGGCCGTCTCCGACCAGCAGGAGGTGGGCGGGACCGTGGCGCTCCAGGTAGGCCGCAAACGCCTCCAGCAGGAACAGGTGGTTCTTCTGGGGCCGGAACTGGCCCACATGCCCGAAGACCGGCACGCCCGGCGTCAACCCCAGCTCGGTTCGCAGGTCCGTGAGGTCCCCGGGATGGCGCACGGCCTGCAGGTCCACCCCCAGCGTCACGACCTGTGCGCCCAGCGCCTGCCAGTCGGGGCCGTACAGCGCCGCGGCCGCCTCGGGACTCACTGCGTGGCGGTGGGTAATTCCGGCGCCGAGGGCGGCGCGCATGGCGCTGAGGTAAGCGTAACGGCCCCCGGTCGCCGCCATGTCGGCGCGGCGGGAATCCAGGTGGCTGGTGGCGACCCGCACCGGCACCCCGGACAGGCGCGCGAGCAGCAGCGCCAGCCCACCGAAGTGGTGGATGTGGCTGTGAACCACGTCATAGGGGCCGTGGCTCCGCAGCGCCCGCACAAAGAACGCAGCGAAGGCGAGCGGGTTACCGGTGGCGGGGGCCACGAGCAGCGTCGCGCCCAGGCCGCGCACCCGATCCGCGTACTCGCCCGGACGCGCGTCGGGAGAAACGACCATCACGTCCATCGCCACCTCCCCACGGGGCAGCTGGGCGAGCAGGTTGACCAGCCACGTTTCGATGCCGCCCCGGTCCAGGGTCCCGGCCAGGTGCAGCACCCGCAGCGGCCGGCTGGAAGGGGAGCGGTCCGGGGTGGGGGGTGGGGTCATGCGTCTCCTTGAATCTGAGGGTCGGGGGCGGAGGGAACCTGAACCGGAGCGGCCTGAGGCTCGGGCCCGCGCTGCAAGGCCCGCGCCACGATAGCCCAGCTGCCCAGCAACTGCGCGGCGGCGGCGATCAGCGCGGCCCACGCGGCCCCCAGCAGACCGTGGGCGGGAATCAGCCACCAGCACGCCAGGACCAGCACGCCCGTGACCACCACGAACAGCGGCAACTGCTGGCGGAAGCGCCGCGCCGCCGTGACGGCAAAGCCCGCGCACGAGGCCAGGTAGCTCAGCGCCCCGCTGAGGTTAAGCCACAGAAACACCCCATTCTGGCCCGCATAGGCCGGACCGTACAATGCGCGCAGCAGCGGCTCGCCGGCCAGCGCAGCCAGCAGCACCAGGGCTCCCCCCACGGCGGCGGCGGCGGCGGTCAGCACCAGCGTCAGGCGCACGAAGGCCCGCCGCTGTCCCGCCGCGAACAGCTGCGACAGACGGGTGGTCAGGGCGGTGCCCAGCGCCACGATCACCACGCTGCCCGCCACCGTGACGTAGGCCAGCGCCGAATACACCCCCAGCGGTCCACTGCCCAGTTCACGTTCGATGAACAGCCGGGGCAGGGCGCTGCCCAGCGAGACCAGCCCGACGACCGCTCCCAGCGGCCACGCCAGCCGGGGCAGCGCGGCGGGCACCCGTCGGGTCCACCACGCCGCACCCTGGGTCAGGCGACGCGCCCGGGGCAGGTCGTAGAACGCCAGCACCAGTCCCCCGGCGACCGCCACGCCGAAGGTGCCCCACACGACGCTGCCGGTTGCGGCGAACAGACCGCCCAGCAGCGCCAGCCCCAGCACGCCGCGCTGCAACGTCGAGCGCGACACCAGATCCAGGCGCTCGCGGTGCTGCATCAGGCCGTAGATCACGTCGCTGAGGCCTTCGAGCGCCTTGGCCACCCCCAGCCACACGATGGCCCACGCCGCGTGCGGATACGCGAGGGCCAGCGCCGCGCTCAGGCCCAGGGCGAGCAGCATGCTCAGCACACGCAGGCTGAAATAGTGGGCAAACGGGTGACTTTCCTGGGCGTCGGTGGCCTGCACGCTGCGCAGCTGCAGTCCCAGGGCCAGGAACAGCGGGGCAGTCACGGCCAGGCCCAGAGCGTAGATGCCCACGTCCTCCCGGCTGCCCAGACGCGCCAGCAGCGCCACCATGGCCCACTGCGCCGCCGAGTACACGACCTGGCCCCCAAAGGTCCACAGCACACCCGCCCGCAGGCCGATGCGGGCGGCGGGCACACCCGCCTCTGCGGCGGTGTCCGGCGTGGAAGTTGAGCGTACGGGCAAGGAGCCTCCAGGGGGCGGGGTGGACAGGGACCGACGGACTGTGCGGCGGCGCGGCCACCGGACATGCCGGACCACACCGTTCAGCTCCCGCACCATACTGCGCGGGCCTGACAGTTCAGTCACCGGCCCCTGTCTGTGCAGCGCCCCGGCGCAGCCCACCCTCCAGGGGATTGGAGCGGGCCCGGAGCGCCGCTATAGTGCCGACCGTGCGCAGGATCTGGCTGAACGGGCTGGTGTCGCTCGGCCTCCTGCTGGCCGGGGGACTCGCGCTGGACCTGTACCGCACCCACCAGCAGGTGCAGGGTCTGGGGCAGGAGGTCTACAAGGAACTCGACGGCGACGGATTTCCCGTACCGGCGGGGGTTCTGGACGATCCGGTGTTCCAGCAATTGCCGCCCCCCGACCAGAACCGTCCGGTCTCGTTGGGCCGCTACAAGCCGCCTGAGAACCTGCCGCAGGGGGGAGCGCCGACAGGGGACGGGGAAACGCCGGCGCCGACCCCGACGCCACCCGAGCCTGCCGTCTCCCCTGCCCCGGCACCGAACACAACGCCACCGGAGACCACACCGTCACTGGAGACAGCGTCGCCGGCCACCCCCAGTCCGGCCGTGACTTCCGCTCCGGTCAGGGCGCGCCCGGCCGGGTCACCGCCCCCGGCGCAGGCCCAGGCCACGCCGACCCGGCCAGCCGCCGCTGCTCCCACGTCCACGGCTCCGGCGCCGGCGTCTGTACCGGGGGCGGCCCCGCGATCTGGCCCGCCCCCGGCAACCCGCCGTCCCCCCGTGGCCCCTGCCAGCTTCCTGAAACGGCTGGAGACCTCCGCCAAACTGCACCTGCTGCTGATCGCCAACGATCAGGAAACGCTGGGCAGCGGGCGCGGCGACGTGCTGCTGGTCCTGACCTTCGATCCGGTGGCGCAGCAGCTGACCCTGCTGAGCATTCCGCGCGACACCCGCGTGGACCTGCCCGAACATGGTCTGGTCAAGATCAATGCGGCCTACGCCTACGGCGGGGCCAGACTTCAGACCGAGGCGGTCGAACGGTTCCTGGGCATTCCCATGGACAAGTACGTGGAGATCAGCTTGGGAGGATTCCGGGAGGCCATCAATCTGGTCGGCGGCGTGACCGTGCAGCCAAAGTTCAGCTTTCAGCTCGACGGCTCAACCTTCGCGCCGGGCCACATGACCCTGAACGGCGAGCAGGCGCTGGCCTACGCCCGCATGCGCAAGGATGATCCGCAGGGAGACCTGGGCCGCAACGCCCGCCAGCAGGAGGTCATCCGCAACCTGATGGGGGCGCTGGGGCACCTCTCGACCAGTGAACTGCAGGCCCTGCTGGACCAGCTCAGCGCGTACCTGCGCACCAACTTCTCTCCCTCAGAGGTGGTGCGGCTACGCGCTGTTCACAGCTACATGCTCGACCATCAACGGGCGGTGCATGTCCAGGGCGTGAACCGCAAGCTGAACGGCGCGTGGTTCTACCTGGCCTCGGATGCCGAGCGCCAGCGTCTGCACCTGCTGCTGCGCTGAGGGCAGAACCGGCGCTGACGCAGCATTCTTCTGTTGAACTGGGCTTGGGAAGTGACCTCGCCCTCCTCTTCGCGGGGGCCATGAGGAGTTTCTCATTAAGCCCTTCTAAAGTACCGCATCGTGCTCAACTTGCTGTCTCTCGCGCTGCTTACCTGCCTGCTGACAGGGTGCGCCCCCACCACCGATCCTCTGCCCCGGCCCCTGCCGGTGACCCTGCTCGCCCCGGACCCCACACTGCTCCGGAACAATGTGGTAAATGCCAGCCACCGCGCCGACGGCACCGTGACGGTGGACGGCCGCCCTCTGTTTCCGCTGGGCTTCTACCACATCTCCTGGGCCACGGGGGGCACCATCGCCCAGCGGCGGGCGGACGTGTGCAAGCTCGGCGCGAGCGGCTTCAACCTGATGGCAACCGAGCCGATCAACGACGAGGACGTCGCCACCTACCGGAATTTCCTGGACTTGGCCCAGCAGTGCGGCGTGTACATCCTGAGCTACGGCCTGAAGACGAACACCATCAATGCCATCAAATCCCACCCTGCCGTGCTGGGTTTCAAACTGGCCGACGACAGCAACGCCCTGGTGTCGCCGGCCGAGGTTACAAAACGCAACCTCAGCACGAAAAAGCTGGCGCCGGACAAGCTGACCTACATCAGCCTTTCGGTGGGGTACAACCGCCCGGAAACGCCGTACTTCGGCACCTCGGATCTGGTGGGCAACCAGAGCTATCCGGTCGGCAACGACGACATCAACGTGACCTACCGGGTGATGCGCTCCGCCGTGCAGAGTGCCCTGGCCCAGCGCAGCGTGCCTATCGCCAATCTGCAGACGTTTTCCTGGGGCAAGGGCAAGCCGCTGCCCAACCCCGCCGAGCTGCGCAACATGACGTACCAGGCGGTGATGGCCGGGGTCAAGGGCATCCTGTATTACGCCTACCGCTCGCAGGAAGTGGACCTCAACCGTGAACCCCGGCTGTGGGGAGAGGCGCAGGCCCTGGCGCGTGAGGTTGCCCTGCTGTCGCCTGCCCTGCTGGAGAGCCGGCGCACCGAACTGTCCTCGGGCAACGGCAAGCAGCCGGTGGTGGTGCTGTTTCAGGGCACGGGCGGCCATTACCTGCTTGCCCTGAACAACAGCCGGCGCGAGCGTCAGAAGGTGAATCTTCCCCTGCCCGGCCGCCCGGACGAATGGCGCAGCGTGAGCGGCCGGCCCGGCGCGCTGCGGGTAACCGGCGCACAGGTCACGGGAGAACTCGCTCCACTGGAGGTCGCGGTCTATCGCCTGCGGGATCAGCCGCTCATGGCGCTGGGCGAATACCCCTGAAGCCAGCGCGGCGCGGGTGGGGCCAGGAGTGGGGTGGCCTCAACCGGCGGCCGGGCCGACACGCTCCAGCACAGCCTGCGCCGTGACCTCGTCCACGATCAGGCGGCGCATCAGCTGACCTTCCAGGGCGGCGTGCAGGGCGGCCACCTTGCCCAGCCCGCTGACCACACACAGCGATTCGCGGGCCTGCCGGATCTGCGTCAGGGGTGGGCCGCTGGCGCGGGCGTTGAGGGTCAGTCCCGCGTCGCTGCCATCGGCGCGGTAAAAGACGGTGGCGATGTCGCCGACCGCGCCCTCGACACCCAGCGCGGCCAGATCGTCGGCGTCCAGGTAGCCGGCGCTGTAGACGTGGCTGGGAATGGAGGCCGCGACGCTGCCCACCGAGTAGATCAGCAGGTCCGCGCGCGCCTGCAGGTCCAGAACGTGCCGGACGCTGCGCTCACGCCACATGGCCTCCTTCGTGGCCGGGTCGTCGAAGAAGGTGGGTACCGGAAACAGTTGCGCGCCGGCCGTGAAATTGCGGGCAAACCGCACGATGGTATCGGTCACGAAGCCGCTCATGAAATCAGCGGCGTTGGCCGAGCCGTTGAGCTGCACAAAGGTAACGTCCGGCACCGGACGGGGAATCAGGGCGTGGCTCACGGCGTTCATGGTGTTGCCCCAGGCCACGCCCACGCACATGCCCGGACGCAGCAGGCTGCCCAGCACGCTGGCGGCGGCCGCGGCGGTGCGCTCCAGCCACAGCTCCTCGCTGCTCGCCTGCGGCACCCCGACCACCTGCACCCTTAAAAAGGGATACCGGGCCTGCAGACGCGCTTCGAGTTCCTGGGCCTGACCCTCGGGATCGTGGATGCGGATTTCGACCAGACCGCGGCGGCGGGCGTGCGAGAGCAGGCGGGAGACCTTGGGACGCGACAGACCCAGCTCCCCGGCAATCGCGTCGGTGGTGAGGCCCTGCACGTAGTACAGCCGGGCCACCTGCACGGCCTGAAGGTCGTGGCGGGCAGCGGCCGTGGCGGCAGGAGCGTCTGAATCATCGCCCATGGCGGTTCATCTTAGCCCTGTGGGCGGTCAGCTCCAAGCAGCTGCCACGCTCCCGGCGTGCAGGACAGGGGGTTCACCTGGAAACATTGGGCATGGGGCTGGCCTGGGGACCGGGGCGCGTGGACCACGCCAGGGCCGTGCAGCAGGGCCGCGTCCCTGTAGGCGCCAGAATCTGAAGCAACGGGCTAAGCTGCCCCTACCTGCAAGGCCCCGCCCGCACGCCTTTCCGCCCCCCTCGAGCCGGTTTGCCTAAGGAGTTCGTATGCCTGATCAGTACATTCTCGCCCTTGACCAGGGCACCACATCCAGCCGCGCCATCGTGTTCGACCACGCAGGAAACATCCGGGCCCAGGCCCAGAAGGAATTCCGGCAGATCTTTCCGCGCCCGGGTCTGGTGGAGCACGACGCCCAGGAAATCTGGAGCACCCAACTCGGCGTGGCGCAGGAAGCCATCACGCAGGCGCGACTCCGGGCGAGGGACATCGCCGCCATCGGCATTACCAACCAGCGCGAGACGGTGGTGATCTGGGACCGCCAGAGCGGCAAGCCGATCCACAACGCGGTGGTGTGGCAGGACCGCCGCACGGCGGGGCTGTGCGACCAGCTGCGGGCCGCCGGGAAAGAAGGGCTGGTCCAGGGAAAAACGGGCCTGGTTCTTGACGCATACTTCTCGGGCACCAAGGTCAAGTGGCTGCTGGACAACGTGGAGGGCGCACGCGAGCGGGCCGAGCGCGGAGAGCTGGCTTTTGGCACGGTGGATTCGTGGCTGGTCTACAACCTCACCGGCGGCGAATGTCACATCACCGACGCCACCAACGCCTCGCGCACCATGCTCTACAACATCCATACCGGCGACTGGGACGATGAACTGCTCGCGCTGCTGGACGTGCCCCGTGTCCTGCTGCCGCAGGTGCGCGCGTCGAGCGAGATCTACGGCGAAACCGCCGAGGGGCTGCTCGGCGCCCGCATTCCCATCGCCGGAATGGCCGGCGACCAGCAGGCCGCCACCTTCGGGCAGGCCTGTCTGGAGCGGGGCATGGCCAAGAACACCTACGGCACCGGCTGCTTTCTGCTGATGAACACCGCCGGTGAAGCGGTGCCCAGCCAGAACCGCCTGCTCACCACCGTGGCGTGGCAGTTTGGCGACCGCCGGACCTACGCGCTCGAGGGCGGCGTGTTCGTGGCGGGAGCGGTGGTGCAGTGGCTGCGCGACGGTCTGGGCATCATCCGCAGCAGCGAGGAGGTCGAGGCGCTCGCCACCAGCGTTCCCGACAGCGGCGGGGTGTATCTGGTCCCGGGCTTCGTGGGCCTCGGCGCACCGTACTGGGACAGCTACGCCCGCGGAACCATCGTGGGCATGACGCGCGGCACCACCGGCGCCCACATCGCCCGCGCCGCGCTGGAGGCCATCGCGTTCCAGAGTGCTGAGCTCGTCCACGCCATGGAAAGAGACAGCGGCGTCACCCTCAAGGAGCTGCGGGTGGACGGAGGAGCGAGCACCAACAACCTGATGATGCAGTTCCAAGCGGATGTGCTTGGCGTGCCGGTGGTGCGCCCCAGGATCACCGAGACCACGGCGCTGGGGGCCGCGTATCTGGCGGGTCTGGCGGTGGGCTACTGGACCGACCCGCAGGAAATCGCCGCGCAGTGGCAGGAGGACCACCGCTTCGAGCCCCGGATGGACGACGACCAGCGCCAGGCCCGCCTCGGGAAGTGGAAGAAGGCAGTCGAGCGCTCACGCCACTGGGAAGAGGCCGACGCTCCGGCTCCGTTGACGTGAGCGGCCGCCTGCGGACTCCGCAGCGGCGGGCAGGCGGTCACAACGCCCGCCGTGCGCCCCGGCCCCGCACCCACCTGTCTGTGTAATTCATCCCGCTGACCATCTGTTCATCTAGAGTGAACATATGATCAGCGTTGCGCTGCGTCCCCCCATCCCTCTCCGAAAAGGAATGCCTTCATGACCCACTCTGCACACTCCAGCCGTTCCCAGAACCTTTCCGCCGCCACCCAGCCGCACCTCTGGGATCTGCTGGTCATCGGGGGAGGGGCCTCGGGGCTGGGCACGGCAGTCGAGGCGGCCACGCGCGGCTACCGCGTGCTGCTGCTGGAATCCCACGATTACGCCAAGGGCACCAGCAGCCGCAGCACCAAGCTGGTTCACGGCGGCGTGCGCTATCTGGCGCAGGGCAACGTGTCTCTGGTGCGCGAGGCGCTGCACGAGCGAGGGCTGCTGAAGAAGAACGCGCCGCATCTGGTGCGCGACCTGGGCTTTCTGATCGCGGCCTATAAGTGGTGGTCCGCACCGTTCTACGGCATCGGCCTGAAGATGTATGACCTGCTGGCCGGCAAGCTGAACCTGAAAGCCAGCGGCTTCATCAACCGGGCCCAGGCCCTGAAGCAGATTCCGACCCTCAAGACCAGCGGCCTGGGCGGCGGCATCCTGTATTTCGACGGGCAGTTCGATGACGCGCGCCTGGCGATCACGCTGCTGCGGACACTGCAGGACCACGGCGGGGTGGCCCTGAACCACGCCCCCGTGACCGGGCTGATCGTGGAGGACGGCAAGGTCATGGGAGCCCGTTTCCGGGACGAGGAAAGCGGTCAGAGCCATGAGGTCCGTGCCCGAGTCGTGGTAAACGCCACGGGCATCTTCGTGGACAACCTGCGCCGCATGGAAAATCCGGCGGTGAAATCCATGCTCTCGCCCAGCCAGGGTGTGCATGTGGTGGTGGACCGCCGCTTTTTGCCCGGAGACAGCGCCCTGATGATCCCCCGTACCGATGACGGACGGGTGCTGTTCGCCGTGCCGTGGCACGACCATGTGGTGATCGGCACGACGGATACGCCGGTGCCCGACGTGAGCTGGGAACCGCGCGCCCTGCCCGAGGAAGTAGAATTCATCCTGAAAACGGCGGCGCAGTACCTGGACCCGGCCCCGACCCGCGCCGACGTGCTCAGCGTCTACGCGGGCCTGCGTCCCCTGGTCAAGGCCGCGGAGGGCACCGACACCAAGGCGCTGTCACGCGACCACATCATCCGTATCTCTGAAGGCGGGATGATCACGCTGACCGGTGGCAAGTGGACCACCTACCGCCGCATGGGCGAGGATACCGTGAACCGCGCCGCCGAACTCGCGGGCCTGCCCGCCCGGCTGAGTCTGACGGCCGGATTGAAACTGCACGGCGCCACCACCGAGAACCTGCCCGACCACTGGAAGGTCTACGGCACCGACGCCGAGCGGATCCAGGCCCTGCCGGGCGCGTCGGTCCGGCTGCATCCCGACCTGCCCTACATGGAGGCGGAGGTGCGCTGGGCCGTTCAAAACGAGCAGGCCCGCACGGTGGAGGATGTGCTGGCCCGCCGCACCCGCGCCCTGCTTCTGAATGCCCGCGCCAGCGCCGCCGCCGCGCCCCGGACCGCCGAGATCATGGCCGAGGAGCTGGGACAGGACGCGGACTGGCAGGCGCAGCAGGTGGACGAATACCGTGCGCTGGCCGACGGGTACGTGCTGCACGGGGCCTGAGGGGCAGCGTTCACCAGAGATGGTGCGGAAGGGCGTGACGCGGGAAGGTGGTCACGCCCTTCCCTGTGGCTGTCCTGCGCCACCGGACCGCTAGACTGCCGGCATATCCCAGGAGGTTTTCCCTTGTTTCAGCCCGACCGCGAAGCAATGCCCGTGCCCGAACTGCGCGCCCTGCAACTGCGCCAGCTTCAGGACATGGTCGCCCGACAGTATGCACACGTTCCCGCCTACCGCGAGAAGTTTGAGGCGGCAGGTTTAAAACCCGATGATCTGCGCTCACTGGACGACCTGTCCCGTTTTCCCTTTACCCGCAAGAGTGACCTGCGCGAACACTATCCGCTGGGCCTGATCGCCACGCCCCGCGAGAAGCTCCGGCGCATTCATGCGAGCAGCGGCACCGGGGGCAAGCCGACGGTGGTGGGATACGACGACCACGACCTAGAAGTCTTTGGCGAGGTGGTGGCACGCAGCCTGTATGCGGCGGGAGCGCGGCCCGGCATGGTGTTCCACAACGCTTACGGCTACGGTCTGTTCACCGGGGGGCTGGGCACCCACGGCGGCGCGGCGCGGCTGGGCCTGTGCACCGTACCGGTCTCGGGCGGCGGCACCGAGCGGCAGGTCAGTCTGATTCAGGACCTGCAGCCCGAGGTGATCGCCTGTACGCCCAGCTACGCGCTGGTACTCGCCGAGGCGCTGGAACGCCAGGGACTGAGTCCGGATGAGATTCCGCTGAAATATGCCGTGCTGGGCGCCGAGCCGTGGGCCGAGAAGACCCGCGCGGAGGTCCAGAAGCGCCTGGGGGTGGTCGCCACCAACATCTACGGCCTCTCAGAGATCATCGGCCCCGGCGTGAGCAACGAGGACGCAGCCGAGCAACACGGCAGCTACCTGTGGGAGGACCACTTCTACCCCGAGATCGTGGACCCCGACACGGGGGAGGCGCTGCCCGACGGCGAGTGGGGGGTGCTGATCCTGAGCAGCATGACGCGCACGGCGCTGCCGATCCTGCGTTACTGGACCGGCGACATCACCCGGCTGCTGCCCGGCGACAACAGCACCGGCCGCACGGTGCGGCGCATGGACATCATCCGGGGCCGCAGCGACGACCTGATCATCCTGCGGGGTGTCAACGTCTACCCCACCCAGCTCGAAGCCGTGCTCGTCGGACTGGGACAGGCCAGCCCGCACTACCACGTCACCCTGACCCGCACGGGACTGATGGACGAGTTGACCCTGCAGATCGAGGCCGAGCCCGGGGCGCTCACGCTGCGTCAGGAAATCGAGCGTCAGATCAAGGTGCAGGTCGGCGTGACCGTGCGCTGCGAATTGTGCGTTCCCGGCACTTTGCCCCGCAGCGAGGGCGGCAAGCTGCGGCGCGTCACCGATCTGCGCGGCGCACGGTAACGGGATGGCCGGGGGCGGACCACCGGCACCGAGGAGCGGCGAGGGCTCCGGGCCGGGCCGCCCGCTGATCCGCCCGGCCCAGCCCAGCGACGAGGCGCGGCTGGGCGAAATCGCCTACCTGACCGGCTTTTTTGGAGACAGTGCCCGGGCGTACTTCCCGGACCAGCAGCTGTTTGCCGACCTGTGGGTCCGTCCATACCTGCACCTGGACCACAATGTCTCCTTCGTAGCCCAGGTGGGATCAGAGGTGGTCGGCTACATCCTCGGTTCGGTGGATGAGGCCGAGTACCGGCACGCGCTGCTGCGGGATCTGGCACGCACGGTGCTGCCCGGCGCGCTCTCGCAGCGCTACCGGCGTCCGTTGTCGGGCCTGCCGTACCTGACACGCACGCTGCTGTATCCCTCGCCCCATGCTCCGGAACGCGAGTTTCCCGCCCACCTGCACCTCAACCTGCTGCCGAACGCCCGTGGACTGGGACTGGGCCGGAACCTGCTGCGAACCTTTCTGCACCAGCTGGCCGACCGGGGGGTTGCGGGCGTCCAGTTGTCCACCACCGACCGGAATCAGGCGGCGCTCGGCCTGTACACCAATGAAGGGTTTGGGGTGTCGGCTTCCCGACCGACCCCGTTGTGGACACCGTGGCTGACCCAGCCGGTGCAGCAGCTGTGCCTGACCCGGCCCATGGTTCGCTGACCACCTCCCGCTTTCCTCTGAGCAGTGGAAACCTTTCATCTTGTCGGTAGACAGCCACCCCACAGCAACGGGGTCCCACACCAATGTGTGACCCCGTTGCCAATCCCGACTGCCTGTCAGCCCGGCTGCTTGATGCGGACCTTTTCCAGGGCCGACAGAACATCCTCGACCAGGTCGCCGGGTTCCTCGATGCCCACGCTGAGCCGCACCAGTCCCGGCGTCACGCCCTGACGCAGCAGGGTTTCTTCCCCCAGCAGCGCGTGGGTGGTGCTTGCCGGGTGGCACGTCAGGCTCTCCACGTCTCCCAGGCTGACCGCCTGGGTGAACAGCTTCAGGCTGTTCAGGAAGGACATGGCAGCCTCCGACGTGCCCAGGTCCAGGCTCACCAGGCCGCCGAAGGCCCGCATCTGCCGCCGGGCCACCTCGTGGCCGGGATGGTCGCTCAGGCCCGGGTAGTACACCGCTTCCACAGCGGGGTGGCCCTTCAGGGCCTCTGCCAGCGCCTGCGCCCCGGCGCAGTGGGCGTCCATGCGCAGCGGCAGGGTCTTCATGCCGCGCAGGAACAGGTAGGCCTCGAACGGTCCCAGCGAGGCCCCCACGTGCCGCAGGCCCAGGCCGCGCAGTTCGCCCAGCAGCTCTGCCGAACCAGCAACAATGCCGCCGATGGCGTCGCCGTGCCCGCCAAGGTACTTGGTGGCGCTGTGCATCACCAGATCGATGCCGTGTTCGGCCGGCCGGGTCAGGTAGGGCGTGCTGAAGGTGTTGTCAACCACCGTGAGCGCGCCCACTCCCTGTGCGGCGCAGGCCACACGGGCCAGATCCAGAATGCCCAGCCGGGGATTGGTGGGGGTTTCCAACCACACCAGACGGGTCCGCGCCGACACCTTCGCCTCCAGATCCGTTTCGTCGAGGGCCTCATGAACCGTCACCCCGAACTTGTGGGCCACTTCCAGCAAGAAGCCCTCGGTGCCGCCGTACAGCGGCGCCAGGAACACCACCTCGTCGCCCGGCTTGAGCAACGTCAGGGCGATGGCCGAGACCGCTCCCATACCGCTGGCAAAGGCCACAGCGTCCTCAGTCCCTTCCAGGTCGGCCAGCTTTTCCTCGAAAGCGCGCACCGTGGGGTTCGTCAGACGCGAATAGAAATATCCGCTCTCCTCACCCGCGAACAACCGCTGCCCGCGTTCGGCGCTGCCGTAAGCGAAGGTGCTCGTGGCGTAGATGGGCGTGACGTGCGCGCCGGTCGTGGGGTCGGGGCTGTGACCGGCATGAACGGCGCGGGTCCGGAAGGCGCGTGCCGCGGCGCCACGTTCTGAATTGGAAGTCATGCCTGTAGTGTAAGGCGGCTCCCAACAAACGTTCGTTCAAGCTGGACAGCCGGGCCAGGCCCCATGCCAGACAGCGCGGCCCGGCCAGCATGAACTGGCCGGGCGCGGCAGGGGGGCGGGGAACTTCAGTTCAGCTCGTACCAGTGGGTCGAGAGGGTGCTCAGGGTGCCGCTGACCTTGCCGGCCTGGAGCTTGAGTCCGGCGGGACGTCCGGCGAACAGGGGCTTCAGGGCCGTTCCGGACGGCAGATTCAGGGTGATGTTCTGCGCCGCCTTGTCGTTCAGGTTCAGGACCTGCAGGTACCGGTGGCCCTGGTAAGTCCACACGGTGGCCTTGACCCGTCCGCCGACGCCGGGCACCGCCACACTCTGACGCTCACCGTTGAGCAGCACCGGGGCGAGCAGCTTGACTTCCCGGGCCAGCTTGCGCAGTTCGCCGTTGAGCTGGGTGTACTTGGCCATGTCGTTGGTGGTGTCGAGGTAGGTGTAGTACAGGATGCCCTTGACCCCGGCGGCGAGCGCCTGATTGGTCATGCTGTTGAGTTCCTGGGCCGTGGGATACCGGCCGTTCTCCCAGCGGAAGCTCTGCAAGTTGGCGATGGGCAGGGTGCCCTTCTGGGCCGCCTCGCTCACCAGCTTCTGCATCACCGGGTACACCACGCTGATGGGATCTCCGCCGTCGATCGGGTAGGACTGGTTGCCCACCGCGTCGGCCCGGCCGAAGTAGTCGCTGTGGCTGTTGGCAAAGCTGATCGCCATGCTCGTGTAGGTCAGGTGATCTGGGTCGAGCGCCTTGGTCATGCGGTGGCGTTTTTCCAGTTCCTGCGGGGTGACGCGGTTGTTGCAGTCGTCCGCAATCATCCAGCCCAGGGTGGCCGGGTGGCTCTTGAGCGCCGCGATGGACGTGGCGTTGTAGTCCTCGACGATGACCTTCATGCCGCGGGCCTGGGCCGTGTCCAGCACCTTGGTAAAGCCGCCCAGGTCCATTTCCGGGTCGAACATGGTCATGTTCACGGTGTTGAAGCCCAGGTTGGCGATGGCATTCAGGTCACGCAGGCGCTTCTGGGCGTTGCCGGCCCAGGACACGTGGTAAAAGCCCATCGGGAACATCGCCTGGTTTCCGACCAGCAGCGTTCCATCGGGACGCACGGTGGTGCCGGTCCCACCGCCAGCCACGGTGCCGGGAGCGGCCAGCGCGGCCAGACGGTCGGCCGCGCTCTGGGCGACGCCCTCGGTGGCCAGTCCTTCCTCACCGGTCATTGCGGTGTCCGTGGCCTCGGGCATCCCGGCGGCGGGGGCCGTCATGGTGTCCGGCAGGCGGGGGGTGGTGTTCTGGGAGCAGGAGGCCAGCAGCAACGACAGGGCACAGGCCATAAAAACACGGTTTTTCATGTTGGACTTCCTTCGGAGACCCGGCTGACTTCTGTACCCCGCAAGGGGGCTGAAGTCCCGTGGCTTTGCGTCGCCCCTTCACAGGGGGTTTGCCTTTATCGAGAAGCGAGGGGATGAGGGCGTCCGGTTCCGGTCACAGGAGCGGCCATGCGCTTGGGGTGCGGAACTTGAGACTCAGATTAAAGATTGTTTCTGACAGAAGTCGCACGTATTGGCCCGTTAATGTTCGCCGCCGTGCGCTGCAAAGTCAGGCCCACAAGACGTTTGGAACGGAGAAAACCTTCTTGATCCAGTCGCGTGTCAGATTTAACCGCACACCCGTTTCTGCAGAACCGAGGAGGGCCTTCAGGCACTGGCCTTTATCTTCTGGACCAGGGAAACACAAAAAAGATTTCAGTCCTCCTCCTAGAAGACTGAAATCTTCAGAATCGCCCGGTACCTACCGCGCGCCGAACCCGGTCAGGATGGTCTGGATGGTCTTGAAGACGATGAGCAGGTCCAGCTGCAGTGACAGGTGCTTGACGTAATAGAAGTCATAGCGCAGTTTCTCGACCGTCTGACCTACGTCTGCCGCGTACCCCTGGTTGACCTGTGCCCAGCCGGTAATGCCGGGCCGCACCCAGTGCCGCGTGGCGTACAGCGGAATGCTCTCCTCGAAATCCGCCGCGAACGCCCACTGCTCGGGCCGCGGGCCGATGATGCTCATGTCTCCGGTCAGGACGTTCCAGAACTGGGGCAGTTCATCCAGCCGGAACTTGCGCAGAAAGGCCCCCACCGGGGTCACGCGCAGGTCCCCGTGCTGGGCGAAGGCCGGGCCTGAGCGCTCGGAATCACGGGTCATGGTGCGGAACTTGACAATGCGGAAAGGAACTCCATCCTTACCGACCCGTTCCTGCCAGAACAGGATGGGCCGCCCGCTGTTGAACAGCACCACCAGCGCCACCAGGCCCATCAGCGGCAGCAGCACCGGCAGCAGCACGAGCGTCAGCGCCACGTCCAGGCCACGCTTGACGAGCATGTAGCTGGAATAGAAGGTCGTCTCGTCCAACCAGTCGCGGTGTACGAGGTCCAGGGAGACCTTGCCGCTGAGTTCCTCATCCAGCAGGTTCTTGGACCACACCGGCAGTTTGGTCACGCGGGCATGCTCGATCAGCCGCTGCTGGTCTGGCTGCAGGTAAACGTCGGTGTTCAGCAGAATGCCGTCCACCTGGGACAGGGTGCCCGGCTGGTGCGGCGAGATCAGGACATACCGCAGCCGGGGATGAAACAGCTGGGGGCCTGCGTTGTCGGGCACGGCCGGAGCGCCGGACAGGACGCCCAGGCACAGCGGCGGATCCATACGGTGAAGGAACCACAGCGCCACGGCAATCAGGATCAGCCAGACCGTGTGCAGCGAGAGCAGCAGCGGCAGCGCAGCTGTCCAGCCCAGAGCCATGAAGGTCAGGGCCGCGATGAAAAAGGCCCACACCGGAATGTACAGGCTGGCCTGCCGCCGCTGCAGCAGGGTCCGCTGAAAGTGAGAGCGGCTAAGCAGCCCGCTGAACACGCCGATGATCAGCCACACCCGCACCAGCCTCAACCGCTCGGCCCCTCCAATCTGGACAAAGCCCAACGCCCACCAGAACAGCACGCCCAAGAGCAGCAGGAGCCCCAGATCCACGGCGACGGCCAGCCAGTTGAGCCGGCGCCGCTCACGGGACGCCGAGCGAACGGGAGAGCTGAAATCCAGGATGGCCCGCATGCTCAACGGTGGACCTGCCCGAACATTCCGGCCATGAAGACCGGCGGGTGACCGATAGGAATGGTGGATCCGCTTCCAGGCATCAACATGGGGGCGAGGTGGGCCGGGCAGCCCAGCAGAGAACGGAAACGATCACGCCTTAACATAGGGTGCTCCGGGGTCCGTGTCAGAACCCTGTATGACTGCCCGCTCATGCGGAGGGGGGCGCCGTGGAATCCAGCCGCTGCGCCCGGACTTCCTCCCAGGCCAGGGCCGTGGCGATGGCCTCGGACACCCCCAGCCGGGGAGACCACCCCAGGTACTGGCGTGCGCGCGTGATCTCAGCGCACGCTCCGGCACTGTCGCCGGGACGGCGGCCGGCTTCCCGGACCTGCACGGGCGTGGGTGACAGGGCCTGAAAGGCGTCAACGAGTTCGCGCACCGTGACTCCCCGTCCGGTGCCCACATTGATGGCGAGAAAGGGCGACGGCTCCCCGGTCGCGGCGGCCCGCGCAAAGGCCTCATCAAACTGCTCGACCGCCGCGACATGTGCGAGTGCCAGGTCCCAGACGTGAATGTAATCGCGCAGCCCACTGCCATCCCGCGAGGGGTAATCCGTGCCGGTGATCTGAAACTCCGGCGCACGTCCGCGCGCCGCGGACATCAGCCGGCCCAGCACGTGCGACGGATCGGGGACGTACGGCCCGCTCCTGAGCTTGGGATCGCTGCCGATGGGATTGAAATAACGCAGGGCGATGGCCCGCAGACCGTTGGAGCGGTCCTCGCTCGCCCGGCACAGGTCCTCGAGCATCAGCTCGGTCATCCATTTGCTGCGGGCATAGGGACTCAGCGGGCGCAGCGGGCTGTCCTCGCTCACCACGAAATCCTCGGGGCTGTCGTAGATGGCGGCGCTGGAGCTGAAGATCACGCGGCCCGCCCCCAGTTCCAGCAGGGTCTCGAAAAGTTCCAGGCTGCCCACCACGTTCTGCCGGTAATACAGGGCAGGTTCCTGCACCGACTCGGAGACCACGATACGCGCGGCGAAGTGAATGGTCGCCCCGATGTCGGGATGCTCGGCGAAGATGCGCCGGACCAGTGCGCCGTCCGCCATGTCCCCCCGGTAAAAAATGCGGCCCCGCGTGAAGACCTCCGGGCCGCTGACCAGTGAATCCAGCACGACGGGCACGTGCCCGGCCTCCTCCAGCGCAGAGCAGGTGGTGCTGCCGATGTAACCGGCTCCACCGGTGACCAGGACTTTCATTGGGAAAGCATACTGTCGGCCATAGGGGGTGTCGTTACCCCCAACCCCAACCCCCGCCCCCGGCCCACCCCGGTTCCAGAAGGGGCCCTCAAGATCGCCTGAGCGGGATACAGGCCAGGCCCTTCCCGGAACCGGGGTTTCGCGCTTGCTGTCGGGTTCCCCCCGGCCCGCCCGTCTTGTTCCCCTGACCGAAACTCCGTATGGTGGCAGACAATGACAATCAAGAGTGTGTTGGACAGGCCCGTACGGGCCACCTGGCGGCCAAATGCAGATTTTTGACCCCACCATCTTCCCGATCCTGGCAGCAGACGGTCTGACCAACGGAGCAGTGTACGCACTGCTCGCGCTGGCGCTGGTGCTCGTCTTCGCCGTGACCCGCGTGATCTTCATTCCTCAGGGCGAGTTCGTGGTGTTCGGCACCCTGACGCTGGCTTCCTTGCAACTGGGGCGCACGCCGGGCACGCTGTGGCTGCTGCTCGTTCTGCTGGCGGTCGCGGCGGTGATGGAGGCAGCGGGGCTGGTCCGCGGCGGACAGGCGCGGCGCGGGCTGACCACGCTGGGCGGCGCAGCGCTGCTGGGCGCGGGCCTGTGGGCGCTCACCGGCTGGCTCGCGCCCCTGAAGCCGGCGCTGTGGGTTCAGGTGGTGCTGACCCTGGGTCTGGTCACGGCGCTGGGGCCGCTGCTGTACCGGGTGGTGTACCAGCCGCTGCAGAACGCCACGGTGCTCGTGCTGCTGATCGCCTCGGTGGCGCTGCACCTGCTGCTGACCGGGCTGGCACTGGTGTTCTTCGGCCCGGAAGGATCGCGCACGCCGGCCTTCTTCGAGGGCCAGCTCGCGCTGGGGCAGGTCACCCTGAGCCGCCAGAGCCTGCTGGTGATCGCGGCCTCGGCGCTGCTCATGCTCGGGCTGTATTTCTTCTTCGAGCGCACCATGCCGGGCAAGGCGCTGCGGGCCACCGCCGTGAACCGGCTGGGCGCCCGGCTGGTCGGCATCAGTCCGTCCTCGGCGGGCCGGCTGACCTTCACGCTGGCCGCGTTGATCGGCGCGCTGGGCGGCGTCCTGATCGGCCCCAGCGTCGCCGTGACCTATGACAGCGGCTTTCTGATCGGCCTCAAGGGATTTGTCGGCGCGATCATCGGCGGACTGGTCAGCTACCCGCTGGCGGCGGCGGGCGCGGTGCTCGTCGGGCTGATCGAGAGCTTCGCGTCCTTCAGTCTCTCGGCGTGGAAGGAGGTCATCGTGTTCACGCTGATCCTGCCGGTCCTGCTGTGGCGCTCGCTGACCACCCGCCACATTCCGGAGGACGAGGAATGAGCGCGCCAACCAACCGGCGCTCCGCGCTGCGCCTGGGCCTGGGCGTGGCCGCCGCGCTGATCGCGCTGTCGCTGCCGCTGCTGCTGCCGCTGTTTCAGGTCACGCTGCTCACCAACATCCTGATCTTCTCCATCGTGGTGACCGGGCTGGTGCTGCTGACCGGCATCCTGGGCCTGACCAGTTTCGGGCAGGCGGCCTTCATGGGGGTCGGCGCGTACACCACCGCCATACTGACGGCGCAGATGGGCTGGAATCCGTGGCTGTCGCTGCCGGTCTCGCTGCTCGTTACCGGCGTGATCGCGTGGCTGCTGGGCCTGCTCACGCTGCGCATGCAGGGTCATTACCTGCCGCTGGCCACGATCGCGTGGGGCATCAGCCTGTTCTACGTGTTCGGCAACACCCCGGCCCTGGGCGGTTTCACCGGTCTGACCGACATTCCACCCATTTCTGTCTTCGGGCTGGCCCTGACTTCACCGCGCTCGTTCGCGTATCTGGCGCTGGTGTGCCTGGGGCTGGTGGCGCTGGGCGCGCAGTTCCTGCTGTCCAGCCGGGTCGGGCGGGCCATGCGGGCGCTGCGCGGCGGACCGCTGGTGGCCGAGGCCTTCGGGGTCCCCATCTTCGGCCTGCGGGTGCAGGTGTTCGTGCTCTCGGCCCTGATGGCGGCGCTGGCCGGCTGGCTGTACGCGCACAGCCAGCGCTTCGTCAACCCCACGCCCTTCAGCCTGCAGGCGGGCATCGAATACCTGTTCATGGCAGTGGTGGGCGGTTCGCAACACGTCTGGGGCGGGGTCCTGGGCGCGGGACTGATCACCCAGATCCGCGAGCAGCTGCGCGACATTCTGCCCGGCCTGCTCGGTCAGCAGGGCAACTTCGAGGTCATCGTATTCGGGGCGCTGGTGATCGTGGTGCTGCAGTTCGCGCGGCGCGGGCTGTGGCCGCTGGTGGAACTGCTGCTGCCGCAGGAGCAGATGCGCGTCCTGCCGGAACGCGAGCGGCTGGGTTCCCGGTCCAAGCCCCAGCCGGGGACGCCGCTGTTGAGCGTGCAGCACGCGGTCAAGCAGTTTGGCGGCCTGCGGGCGGTGGGGGACGTGTCCTTTGAGCTCAGGGCCGGGGAGATCCTGGGCCTGATCGGGCCCAACGGAGCGGGCAAGAGCACCATGTTCAACCTGATCACCGGCGTGAATCCGGCGACTTCCGGCCGGGTCAGCTTCCTGGGTCAGGACATCAGCCGCCGCAGCGCCGGACATATTCACCGACTGGGCCTGAGCCGCACCTTTCAGCATGTCAAGGTGCTGCCCGACCTCACCCTGCTGGAAAACACCATGATGGGCGGCTACGCCCGGGGACGGGCCGGAATCATCCGCAGCATGCTGCATCTGGAACGCCGGGAAGAGGCCGCCCTGCAGCACGAGGCGCTGCGCCAGCTGGCGCGGGTCGGTCTGGGTGATCAGGCCTTCGCGCCCGCCGGAGGGCTGGCCCTCGGACAGCAGCGCATCCTGGAAATCGCCCGGGCGCTGGTGGCCGATCCGGCGTTGTTGCTGCTCGACGAACCCGCCGCCGGGCTGCGCTACGGCGAGAAGATGGAACTCGTGGCGCTGCTGCGGCGGCTGCGGGACGAGGGAGTGACCATTTTGCTCGTTGAACATGACATGGAACTGGTGATGACGTTGGTGGACCGGCTGGTGGTCATGAACTACGGCGAGAAGCTGGCCGAGGGCACCCCACAGCAGGTGCAGGGCAACGCCGACGTGCGCGAGGCCTACCTGGGCGTGGATATGGACGAGGAGGGGGCCGCATGACCGCGCCTTCCCGTACCGCCTCCGCGGCCGTCCCCACCCCCGAGCCGCTGCTGCAGGTCCGCGACCTGCACACCCGCTACGGCAGCGTGGAGGCGCTGAGCGGTGTTTCGCTGGACGTGCCGGTCGGCCACATCGTCAGCGTGATCGGGGCCAACGGAGCGGGCAAGACCACCCTGATGAACTCGGTGATGGGCATCCTGCCGAGCAGCGGCGAGCTGCTGTACGAGGGCCAGAGCCTGCGGGGCGTGTCGCTCGAGGCCCGCGTGGCCCGCGGCATCAGCCTGGTGCCCGAACGGCGCGACCTGTTCGCCTCCATGAGCGTGGCCGACAATCTGACCCTGGGAGCCTACAGCCGCCGCCGCCAGCCGTGGCGGCGTGACCTGGATCAGGTTTACGAACGCTTTCCGCGCCTGCTGGAACGGCGCCGGCAGCTCGCGGGAACGCTGTCGGGCGGCGAGCAGCAGATGCTTGCCATCGGCCGAGCCCTAATGGGCCGGCCCCGGCTGCTGCTGCTCGACGAACCCTCGCTGGGCCTCGCGCCGCTGATCGTGCGCGATATCCTGCGCATCGTGCGCCGGTTGCAGGAAGAGGGCGTGACGGTCCTGCTCGTCGAGCAGAATGCCCGCGCCAGCCTCGCCATCAGCGACGGCGGCTACGTGCTGGAAACCGGTGAAGTCAAGCTCAGCGGGCCGGCCAGAGAGCTGGCCCAGAATCCGGACCTGACCGCCAGTTACCTGGGAGGCTAGGCCAGCACGCTCCACCCAACGCCGAAGCTTGCCGTGCCGGCGCATACACAGAGCAGCGGTCCACCGTCAACCCCACGGTGGGCCGCTGCCCGTCTTCTCCTTCTCAATGGACGGGCGGTGCCCCCCGCCACAGACGCACCCCACCCCGGACGGTTTTGTGTCCTTTTTGAGCTTCGCCTGCTGAAATCAGGCATTCCTGAAGAGCATCTGATCAGGAAGGGTTTTCTGTGCGCTTCCAATGAGGCCAAGCCCCACAGCAGCCCCCCGCTTTATAAAAGAAAATCAGTTTTCTACATGCTAAAACCCCTTTCCAGAGTTCAAGCACCGGTCGGCGTTCTCAGACCGGAAAGGATAATTCCATGACCAAAACAATGACCCGTCTTCTGACCCTGACCACCCTTCTGCTCGGCGCCGCGCACGCAGGAAGCGCCACCACCTCCGCCACCAGTACAGCCACCGCCTCAGCGAGTGCGGTGGGCACCGCCGCCAGCTCCAGCTCGCAGGTTAGCGTCAGCGCCGTGGTGCTGCTGGATGCCCAGGGCCGCGTGGTCGGTACGGCCAACAGCA
The DNA here is from genome assembly GCF_014647075.1 of Deinococcus aerophilus. Classification (NCBI taxonomy): domain Bacteria; kingdom Thermotogati; phylum Deinococcota; class Deinococci; order Deinococcales; family Deinococcaceae; genus Deinococcus; species Deinococcus aerophilus. The sequence continues at coordinate 81,320 of NZ_BMOM01000002.1, forward strand.
CCGGACAGTTCGTGTTCCAGGGCACCAGCCGCGCCGCGACCCGGGCGCAGGTCACCTTCCGCAACGGCATGAAGCGCACCTACGACCTGTCGGGAAGCCTGCAGGCCCAGGCCACGGCCAGCCTGGACAGCGTGCTCGTCGCCGACGGCGGCCAGTCGCTGACCCTGACCCAGACCATCCGCACCGAGGTGCAGGCTCAGGCGACGGCCACCCGCGCCCTGTCGGGCAAGTCGGTGACCCTGCTGGGTGCCAACGGACAGGTGGTCGGCAGCTTCGACGCCAGCGGGCAGTGGAAGGGCAACGTCAGCGCCGCCCAGGCCACCTCCGTGCTCGTCACCCTCCAGAACGGCCAGCGCGCCACCTACAGCCTCACCCAGAACCTCGCCGTGGATGCCCGCAATACGGTCAGCCTCGATCGCCTGCAGGTCCGGGCCAACAACCGCAGCGAAGCCCTGATCAATGTCCTGCTGGGCGGCACGGCAAACGGCGCGGGCACCGGGACCGGAAGCGTCAGCACCTCCTCTTCCGCCGCAGGCAGCGCCAGCAGCGCGGGAACGGCGACCGGCGCGGGTGGAACCACCTCGGCTGGAGCTTCCGGGAGCGCAGGCGGCACGGCCTCCGGCTCGAGTGACCAGGGCGGCGCGGGCATCGGCGTCAGCGTGGGCGTCGGTGTGGGCGTCGGTGTCGGTGTGGGCGTGGGGATCGGCGGCGGCAAGTAAGCACCGGATGGATTTCAGCCGCTGACCACAACCCAAGGAAGGCCCCCCAGAAGAAACTGGGGGGCCTTCTCGTTTGGGGCCGCTCCTTCAACCTACTTCAGCAGCTTCCATGAGCCGTCCACCACCTGCACCATCACGCGGCTGCGGGCATCCAGGCCCAGGTGGTCGGTGGCCGACATGTTGAAGATGCCGTGCGCGCCGATCACGTTGCGGGTGCCTTCCAGCGCGTCACGCAGGGCGCTGCGGAACGCGGGGGTCCCCGGCTGGGCGTTCTTCAGGGCCGCCGGAATTGCCTTTTGCAGCAGCAGTCCGGCGTCCCACATGTGCGCCCCGAAGGTGGAGACGCTGTCCTTGCCGTATTTTGCCTCGTACTGGCTGGCATAGTTCAGGCCCACTTTCTTGTTGGGGCTGGTCTCGGGCAACTGGCTGGCGACGAGCACGGGGCCGGCGGGCAGGATTGCGCCCTCCACATCCTTGCCGCCCACCCGCAGGAAGTCGGCGTTGGCAACCCCGTGGGTCTGATAGATCTTGCCGGTGTAGCCCCGGTCGTTGAGGGTCTTCTGCGGCAGCACGGCCGGCACCCCGGACGCCCCGACCAGAACGGCGTCGGGCTTGGCAGCCACGATTTTCAGAATCTGGCCGGTCACGCTGGTGTCGCTGCGGCCATAACGCTCCTCGGCCACGACCTTGATGCCGCGGGCGGCGGCATTCTTCTTGAGTTCGGCGAGCCAGCCCTCACCGTAGGCGTCGTTGAAGCCGATGTAGCCCACGGTCTTGATCTTGTTCTGCTGCATGTGTTGGGCAATCGCGGCCGCCATCAGGGCGTCGGTCTGCGGGGTCTTGAACACCCACTGACGTTTGGCGTCCACCGGCTTGATGATGGCCTCGGAGGCGGCCAGGCTGATCATCGGCACCTTGGCTTCCGACACCACATCGATCATCGCGAGCGAGGCGGGTGTGGTGGTGGTTCCCACGATCACGTCCACCTTGTTGTCCTGGATCAGCTTGCGGGCGGCCGTGACGGCGGCGGTGGTGTCCGAGGCGTCGTCGAGAATGGTGTACACGATCTTCTGGCCGGCAATGGTCTGGGGCAGCAGCGCCACGGTGTTGCGCTCGGGGATGCCCAGGCTGGCGGCGGGACCGGTGCCCGAGACGATTACGCCCACACGGACCTCGGCAAGGGCCAGGGACGAGGCGGCGAGCAGGGCGGTCAGGACAAGACGGGACTTCAGGGTGCGTTGCATGGTGAAACCTCCATAGGATGACGGGGATACCGCTGGGTTGTGGGTGGGAGGATGCTAGCAGAACGCGGCGCAGCAGACCGTACCCCTGCGCCGCTCAGCTTCCCTCTGCCTCGGCCCGGAAGGCCAGATACAGCCGGGCGAGCAGCGCCGGGTCGCTCAATCGGCCGCCCAGGACCTCCTCGGCCCGGCGCAGGCGGTAGCGCAGGGTGTTGACGTGGATGTCCAGCCGCGTGGCCAGCTCCGAGAGGGGGCCCCGGTGGTCCAGATAGGCCCGCAGCGTGGCCTTGATCCGGCCGCCGTCTTCCAGCGCCGCGAGCTGCGAGTTCACCTGAGCCGCCAGCGCCGCCAGCGCCCCATCCGAGAGCAGCGCGTGTAGAGCGTCCATCTCGTGAAAGACCGTGTGGCCGCGCGCCTGTCGGGTAGCAAGCAGGGCCTGCCGCGCCTCCCCGAAGGCGCCCTGGACCTGTCCCACCAGGCCCGCTCCGCCGCCGGGATGGCGGCCACTGACGCCCAGGCGCACGTCCAGCGCGGTGGAGGCCGTCAGGGCCAGATGCAGTTCGCGGGCCTCGCGCGGCAGGTCCAGGGTGGTCCACAGCCACACCGCCCGGCCCTCGAGCACCGTGGAATGGCCAGCCAGCCGCCGCTCGCTGAAGTAGCCCTCGCCCACGGCGGCAAGCAGATCCAGGGCCTGGGGATCGGGGGACGGGGTGTCGTGGGGACCGTGGAGGGGGGGCAGGGTCGCCACCGCCAGCGCGAAGGGCTCGCCTCCCAGCACGGCGGGGCCACGCTCCTGGGGCGGCTGTCCGGCGAGCAGGGCGTCGAGCATCCGTTCTCCCACCCGGCGCCGCGCCGCCCCCGCTGCCGCCGACCTCAGCCGGGCAAGCAGCGCGTACTCGGCGAGCACCGGAGCGAGGGCCTGCCACTCCTCCGGCATGGCCAGCTCCAGCGTGCCGACATGCCGGCCGGCGTGTTCCAGCCGCAGGGTGTGGGAGCTTCCCCGGGCCTTGCCCGCAGAGGCCACCGGATCGCCCCAGCTCGCGCGGATCTCGGCAAAGCCGCCGGTCCAGCGTGCCGCCAGCCGCACCAGCTCGCGCTCAGGGGTGGCCGAGAGGGCGGCTTCGCGCAGCGCCGTCAGCAGGAATTCCACGCCCGGCGCCCGCAGCGCCTCCAGCGCAAGCAGCGCCTGCGCTGCCCCCCGCACCGCGGTATGCGGCAGATCCGGCCCCAGCCCCTCAGCCTCTTCCACCTCCCGGAACGACCGGGCGGCGTCTGAGCCAACGTCCAGTCCGAGCCGGACCCTCAACTCACCAAGTGTGGGCATCTGGAGCAATCTACAACTTTGCACTTCCAGATTCACACAGCGCACAAGACATGGGCCGGACGGCGTTCTATGCTGAGGACCGTTCACAGTTCAAGTTCCTTCCATCCCGCCGGAGACCCCATGAAATATGCCCGCTTTATTGCCGGAGGCCGCCGCCTGAACGGTCACCTCAGCGACGGCCAGCTGATCGACGCCGCCGGAGTCGCGCACGCGCCCGACGACGTTCAGTTCCTGCTGCCCGTCGAGCCGCCCAAGGTCATCGCCCTGGCCCTGAACTACAACGACCACGCTGGAGAACTGGGCCTGACCCAGCCCAAGGAACCCGCGCTGTTCTGGAAGCCGAACACCACCCTGCTGCCGCACCGGGGCAGCGTGATCTATCCGCGCGGCGCGCAGTTCATGCACTACGAGGTCGAGCTCGGCGTGATCATCGGGCGCGACGCCCGGCGCGTCAAGGCGAAAGACGCCATGGATTACGTGGGCGGCTACACCATCGGCAACGATCTGGTGGTGCGTGATTACGTGACCAACACCTTCCGCCCCCCCATGCGCGGCAAGGGCTGGGACACCTTCGGGCCGCTGGGGCCGTACTACGTCACCGCCGACGAGGTGGCCGATCCCCATGACCTGAAACTCACGGCCCATGTGAACGGCGAACTGCGTCAGGAAGGCAGCACCCGCGACATGATTTTCAGCATTCCCGAGCTGATCGAGCACATCTCGCGCTTCATGACCCTGCAGAAGGACGACGTGATCCTGACCGGCACGCCCAAGGGCATCTCGCACGTGCATCCTGGAGACGTGATGCGGCTGGAGGTGGAGGGCCTGGGCACCCTGATCAACGACATCGTGGAAGAGGACGAGGAAGCCGAGCCGATCACCGGACAGGAGAGCAGGGAAGGCGAGTGGGACGGACGGTGACGCCCCTGCACACGCCCATCAAGGAGTGGATATGACCCAGACGGCCTCCCATCCCAACCATGACCTCGCCGCGCAGCTTCGCAAGAGCCGCCTGGAAGGGGGTCTGCAGCATTTCATCGGCGGACAGTGGACAGACTCGCACGGCGCCGAGACCTTTGAGACGCACTCGCCCGTGGACAACTCGCTGCTCACGGCGGTGGCGAGCGGAGACGCCACGGACATTGACCGCGCCGCCCGCGCCGCCCACGACGCTTTTCAGACCTGGCGCGAGGTGGGCGGACACGAGCGCAAGAAGATCCTGCACCGGATTGCCGACCTGATCGAGGCCCGCGCCCAGGAAATCGCCGTGCTGGAAAGCATGGACACCGGGCAGGCCATCCGGTTCATGAAGTCGGCGGCCACGCGCGGAGCCGAGAACTTCCGCTTCTTCGCCGACCGCGCCCCCTCGGCAGCGGACGGCCACAGCCTGCCCGCGCCCGGCTTCATCAACTACACCCTGCGCCAGCCCATCGGGCCGGTGGGTGTGATTACCCCGTGGAACACGCCATTCATGCTGTCCACCTGGAAAATCGCGCCGGCCCTCGCCGCCGGGTGCACGGTGGTCCACAAACCCGCCGAGTGGAGTCCGGTCACGGCCACGGTGCTCGCCGAGATCATGGACGAGGCAGGGCTGCCCAAGGGGGTCCACAATCTGGTCCACGGCTTCGGCGAGAGCGCGGGCAAATCGCTGACCGAACACCCGCTGATCCGGGCCGTCGCCTTCGTGGGCGAGACGACCACCGGCAGCCACATCATGCGTCAGGGGGCCGACACCCTCAAGCGCGTGCATTTCGAGCTGGGCGGCAAGAATCCAGTGGTGGTCTTCGACGACGCCGATCTGGAAAAGGCCCTGGACGCCGTGGTGTTCATGATCTACAGCCTGAACGGCGAGCGCTGCACCAGTTCCAGCCGCGTGCTGATCCAGCAGGGCATCTATGACGAGTTCACTGCCCGGATTGCCGAGCGGGCGAGAAACATCCGCGTGGGCGATCCGCTGAATCCCGAAACCGAGGTCGGCCCCCTCGTCCACCCGCGCCATTTCGAGAAGGTCATGGGCTACTTCGGTCAGGCAAAAGAGGACGGGGCCACCATCGCCGCCGGGGGCGAGCGCGTCGGTCAGGAGGGCAATTTCGTCTCTCCCACGCTGTTCACCGCCGCCCGCAACGACATGCGCATCGCACAGGAGGAGATCTTCGGGCCGGTGCTGACCGCCATCCCGTTTGACGATGAAGCCGACGCCCTGGCCCTGGCGAATGATGTGCAGTACGGTCTGGCCGGCTACCTGTGGACCAATGACCTGACCCGTGCCCACCGCTTTGCTCAGGGGCTGGAGGCGGGCATGATCTGGGTCAATTCCGAGAACGTGCGGCACCTGCCCACCCCCTTCGGCGGCGTGAAGAACAGCGGCATCGGCCGCGACGGCGGCGATTACAGCTTTGACTTCTACATGGAGACGAAGAACATCGCCATCAGCCTGGGCACACACAAGACCGCCCGGCTGGGCGTGGGTCAGCCGCAACCCCAGCGGGACCGGGCAGACGGGAGGCTGGCGGAATGACCTCCGGCCGTCTGCTGATCACCGGGGCCGCTGGAGAGGTCGGCTCGGCCCTGCGCGGGCTCCTGCGCGACCACCTGGGCGAGGCCTTTCCCACCCTGCGCCTGAGCGACACCCGCGATCTGGGCGAGGCCGCCGCGGGCGAGGAAATTGCCTACGCCGACCTGACCAAGTTTGAAGAGGTCCGGCGGGCGATGGACGGCGTAGACGCCGTCATTCACCTGGGCGGCATCGCCAACGAACACAGCTACGAGATGATCCGCGACGTGAACGTGGACGGCACCTACCACGTGCTGGAAGCGGCGCGGCAGGCCGGAGTGCAGCGCGTCGCGTTTGCCTCCAGCATCCACACCGTCGGCTTCTATCCGCGCTCGGAAACCATCTCCCCCAGCGTGCCTGTGCGCCCGGACACCTACTACGGCGTGAGCAAGGTGTACGGCGAGGCGCTGGGCCGGATGTACTGGGAACGCTCCGGCATGGAGTTTGTGGGCGTGCGCATCTGCTCGTTTCAGCCGCAGCCCAAGGACGCCCGGCACCTTTCCACGTGGCTCTCGCCCCGTGACGCCGCGCAGCTGTTTGCCCGCGCCGTCACCGTCCCCGACGTGGGCTTCCTGATCGTGGCGGGCATCAGCGGCAACACCCGGCGCTGGATGTCCCCCGAGGGCTGGGACGTGCTGGGCTACACGCCGCAGGACGACGCCGAGGCGTATGCAGCGGGGGTTGAAGACATCCACGGCGACCCGAATGACATCACCGAGCAGCGTCAGGGCGGGATTTTCGTGGACTCGGGCTACACCGGCCTCGCCGGAAAGGAGCAGTAGATATGGCCGCCATCACCGGACAGCAGTTCCTGGACCGCCTTCAGAAGAACCCGCCCACCCTTTACATCGACGGTGAACGCATCACCGATCCCACCACGCATCCCTCGACCCGCAACATGTGCGCCTCGCTGGCGGGGTTGTACGACCTGCAACACCAGCCGGACCTGCGCGACGCCCTGACCTACGAAGAAGGCGGCGAGCGCCACGCCATCAGCTTCATGGTGCCGCGCAGCAAGGAGGACCTCAGGCGCATCGGCGAGGCCCACCGCATCCGGGCCAATTACTCGCTGGGCTTCCTGGGCCGCGCGCCGGACTACATGAACGCCAACGTGATGGCGGCGGGGATGGGCGCCGAGTACTTCGGCCAGTGCGATGCCAGCCGCCCCGGCAGCGGGGAGCGCGACTTCGCCGCCAACATGCGCCGCTACTACGAGCACGTGCGCGACAATGATCTGTGCCTGACGCACGCCCTGACCAATCCACAGGTCAACCGCGCCAAACAGGCCTCCGAGATGCCTGACCCCTACATCGCGCTGGGCGTGGTGGAGGAAACCGACGCGGGCGTCGTGGTGCGCGGCGCGCGGATGATGGCGACCCTGCCGATTGCCGACGAGATTCTGGTGTTTCCGTCCACGGTCCTCAAGGAAAACGCCGACAAGAGCAAATACGCGATGGGCTTCGGCATTCCCACCAACACGCCGGGCCTGAGCTTCCAGTGCCGCGAACCCATCGACGTGGGCCGCGACCCCGAGGACCATCCCCTCGCCAGCCGCTTCGACGAGCAGGACGCTTTCGTGATCTTCGACGACGTGCTCGTGCCGTGGGAACGTGTCTTCCTGCTGTACGACGTGGAACTCGCGAACAAGGCCTACGCCCGGACCGACGCCGTGCTGCACATGGCATATCAGGTGGTCAACCTCAAGATCGCCAAGACGGAAGCCTTCCTGGGCACCGCCCAGAGCATCGTGGACGCGATTGGCAGCGGGCAGTTCCAGCACGTTCAGAGCAAGGTTGCCGAGATCATCGTGATGCTCGAGATCATGAAGGGTCTGGAGGCCGCGGCCCGCGAGGGCGCCGAGCCCAACGAGTACGGTGTGATGACCCCGGCCCGGGGCCCCCTGGACGCCGCGCGCAACTACTATCCGGCCAACCACGCCCGCCTGCCGGAGCTGCTGCAGTTGCTGGGCGCCTCGGGCATCATCATGATGCCGAGCAAGGCCGACCGCGAGGGACCGCTGGGCGAGCAGATTGCCAAGTACCTGCAGGCGGGCCGCGCCACGGCGGAGGAACGCCTGAAGCTGTTCCGCCTGGCGTGGGACATGTCCATGAGCAGCTTCGCGGGCCGGCAGACCCTCTACGAGCGCTACTTCTTCGGCGATCCGGTACGCATGCACTCCGCGCTGTACGAGGTGTTCGACAAGCAGCCGTATGTGGACCGCATCCACGCCTTCCTGGAACGCGAGGACCGGCGCGAGGCGGTGGCGGCAGATGACTGAGCGCCGCTCCCGGCCCAACATCATCCGCATCGCCCACGCCGTCTTCACGGTGAAGAATCTGGACGCCAGCCGCGAGTTCTACGTGGACCTGCTGGGCATGAACGTGCTGCACGAGGAACCGGGGGCGCTGTACTTGCGCGGCGTCGAGGACCGCGAGTGGACCCTGAAGCTGGTCGAGGAGGGAAGCTCTGCCGTGCGCCACCTGGCCTACCGCGTGAACGGCGAGGCCGATCTGGACGCGCTGGTGGCTCTGGCCGAGACCGAGGGGCTGCCCTACCGCTGGGAGGAGGAACTCGACCGCCCGCGCCTGCTGCGCATGCAGGACCCCTTTGGCGTGCCGGTGGCCTTCTACCACGTCAGCCAGAAATACCCGTGGCTGCTGCAGGACTTTCACCTGCACCGGGGGCCGGGGCTGCAGCGGGTCGACCACGTGAACGTGATGGTGCCCGACGTGGAAAAGACCATGCGCTGGTATATGGACCGCCTGGGTTTCCGGCTGTCGGAATACACGGTCGACGAGCAGGAACGCTACTGGGCGGCGTGGATTCAGCGCCGGGGCGGCGTTCACGATCTGGCCCTCACCAACGGCCCCGGCCCCCGCCTGCACCACTGGGCGTACTGGATGCCCGACGCCATGTCCATCCTGCGGACCTGCGACATCCTCGCGGGCGCACGCCAGCCTGAGCGCATCGAGCGGGGGCCGGGGCGACACGGCGTCTCCAATGCATTCTTCCTGTACATCCGTGACCCGGACGGCCACCGCATCGAGCTGTATACCAGCGACTACATCACGGTGGACCCCGACTTCGAGCCGATTCGCTGGCTGCGCGACGACCCCCGGCGACAGACCCTGTGGGGAGCCCGAACTCCGCGCAGCTGGTTCGAGGAAGCGTCCGAGATGGAAGCCTTTGACGGCGGCACGGTGACGCCGGTGGCCGGAGAGTTGACGGGCATCCCGGTTCATGTGATCTGATGAACGCCACACGGTTTTAAATCCCAGGAGGCTTCATGTCCCATTCTCCGGCCCGGTCCGCCGGCCTGATCATCCGTCAGGTCTCTCCTTCCAACCTGGAAACCCCGTTTCATGCTCTGGGCGAACGCATTACCGCGAACGGGCAGTTTTACCAGCGCAGCCACTTTCCGGTGCCCACGCTGCAGGCCGAGAGCTGGCGGCTGACCGTGCGCGGACGGGTCATGTCCCCCCTGAAGCTGTCCCTGGATGACCTCCGGGCCCTGCCGGAAACCACCGTCACCACCACCATGGAGTGCGCGGGCAACGGGCGCGTTCACCTCTCGCCCCGGATGCCCGGCGTGCAGTGGGACCTGGGGGCGGTGGGCACCGCGCAGTGGACCGGCGTGCTGCTGCGGGACGTGCTGCAACACGCCGGAGTGGAATCCGGCTCCCTGGAAGTCGTGCTGCAAGGCGCGGACTGCGGCACCCTGACCGATCCGGGACGCACGCCCGGCGACATCCACTACGCCCGCAGCCTGCCGCTTGCGAAGGCCACAGAGGATGTGCTGCTCGCCTACGCCATGAACGGTCAGCCCCTCGCCCCCGACCACGGCTTTCCGCTGCGGGCCGTGGTGCCGGGGTGGTACGGCATGGCCGCCGTGAAGTGGCTGACCACCGTGCAGATCACCGACCGGCCCTTTCAGGGCTTTTTTCAGACGGTGGACTACGCGTACTGGCAGCAGACGGACGACCTTCCGCCGCAGCTGGTTCCCCTGAGCACCATGCTGGTCAAGGCCCAGATCGCCCGCCCCGCACCGCACGACGCGGTGGTCGCCGGCAGCCACTGTGAGGTCACGGGCGCGGCCTGGACCGGTGAGGGCGTGGTGACGCGGGTGGAAGTCAGCGCCGACGGCAGCGAGAGCTGGGCCGACGCCGATTTTCTGGACCCGGCCGAGACCGGCGTGTGGCGGCGCTGGCACTACTCCTGGGATGTGCCCCCGCGCCCCGGCCCCGTGACCCTGCTTGCCCGCGCCACCGACTCGGCGGGCCGGACCCAGTGTGCCGGCCACGATCCCGGCCGGGGCGGGTACATGATCAATTTTCCTCTGCCGGTGCCGGTGACCGTCACCCCCACTTCCTCCACTTCTGAGGCTCCATGACCGAACACGAACCGCGCCCTCCACGCACCATTCCCGACAACGACCTGGGCGCTCTGGCCGCCCAGCTGGAACACGCCGAGGCCAGCGGCCAGCAGATCGCCCCGCTGTCCGAACGCTATCCCGGCATGACCTTCGCCGACGCCTACGCGGTGCAGCGCGCGTGGGTGGACCACAAGCTCAAGGCGGGGCGGCGGGTGCGCGGCCACAAGATCGGATTGACCTCGCGGGCCATGCAGCTCGCCTCGCAGATCACTGAACCCGACTACGGCACGCTGCTGGACAGCATGTTCTACGAGCCGAACGGAGACATCCCGCTGTCGGATTTCGTGGCTCCGAAGGTGGAGGTGGAACTTGCTTTTCTGCTGCGCAGTGACCTGCGCGGCCCGCATGTGACCCTCTTCGACGTGCTGCGGGCCACCGAGTACGTAACGCCCGCCGCCGAGATCATCGACGCCCGCATCCAGCGGGTCAGCGCGGCCACGGGCAAGCCGCGCCGGGTCTTCGACACCATCAGCGACAACGCGGCCAATGCGGGGGTCATCGTGGGGGGCAGCGCCGTGAAGCCCGACGCCCTGGACCTGCGCTGGGCGGCGGCGCTGTGCATCCGCAACGGCGTGATCGAGGAAACCGGGGTGGCGGCGGGCGTGCTGGGTCATCCGGCCAACGGCATCGCGTGGCTGGCCAACCGTCTCGCGCCCCACGGCGAGTTTCTGAAGGCCGGGGAGCTGGTGCTTGCCGGATCGTTCACCCGCCCGGTCGACATCGCCAGCGGCGACGTGTTCACCTTCGATTACGGCCCGCTGGGCACCTTCTCGTGCCGGTTCGCCGGCCATGCCCGGGGGGAGCAAAGTCATGGCTGAGACTTCCTTCAAGACCACCCTGCAAAGCGGCGAGCCCCTGTATGGCCTGTGGCTGGCCCTGGCCGATCCCTACAGCGCCTCGGTGTGTGCTGGGGCGGGCTTCGACTGGCTGATGATCGACGGCGAACATGCCCCCAACGACCTGCGCAGCACCCTGGAGCATCTGCAGGTGCTCGCTGCCTTTCCGGTAACCCCGTGGGTGCGTCCGCCGGTCGGCGACACCGTCAGGATCAAGCAGCTGCTGGACATCGGTGCCCGCAACCTGCTGATTCCGATGGTAGAGACAGCGGCGCAGGCCCGGGAACTCGTCGCCGCCACCCGCTATCCACCCCATGGCGTCCGGGGAGTGGGGGCGGCCCTGGCGCGGGCAAGCGGCTTTGGGCGGGACACGGCGTATCTGCAGCATGCCGACGACGGCGTCTGTCTGATGCTGCAGATCGAATCGGTCGCCGGGCTGGCAACGCTCGATGAAATCGCGGCGGTGGACGGCGTGGACGGAATTTTCATCGGTCCAGCCGACCTCGCGGCGTCGTTCGGTCAGCTGGGCAACCCCGGCCATCCGGACGTGCAACGCGCCATCCGCGACGCGGGCACCCGCATCCGCACGTCGGGCAAGGCGGCGGGCATCCTCTCCACCGACCCGGCGCAGGCCCACATCTACCTGGACTGGGGCTACACCTTCGTCGCGGTGGGAACGGACGTGACGCTGCTGGCCCGGGCCACGACCACGCTGGCCGACCACTTCAGGGAGCCCTGAAGGATGGTCGCGGAAGGGCCCCATTCCCCGGAGGCCTGATGCGCGACTTCCGCTACCTGCAGAGCTTTAAAACGCTGGAATGGCCGGACTGAGCACCCTCGCAGACGCTGGGAGGTCGGCAGATGAACCTTCGATTCTGGGTGATGTGCCTGCTGTGCAGTGGGGCGTGGAGTGCCGCACAGACCGCGCCCGCCCCCCCGCCGCCGGTCAGCTACGCACTTCTGCCGCCGGACGGCAGCTTCGGGGATGTGTTCCGGCAACAGCGCGAACACCTGTGCGCGCGCCCCGCGGCTCAGAGGGTGCTGACGCTGGGCATGGTCCGCAACACCACGCCGGGCACGCCCATCACCGTGCGGGCGCAGCTCGCGTATGCCAGCGAGGTCACCATGTCCTTCTCGGCTCCGGCGGACACGGCCCTGGACGCCGCCCCCCCGGGAGTGGCCCGGCCACTGCGGCTGCGGCTGGCCCAGACCGGGTTATGCGCCGCCGATCTTCCGTCCCGGCTGTTTCTGGTGACCACCGCCCGGGCTTCCGGAACGGTGCCCACCCCCGCCCAGTGGACCCCGCTGACCGGCGCGCGCAGCGTCGCGGCCCCGGTCCTCAACCTCAGTGCCCACGTGGGAAGCACACAGCTGTCTCCCGCGTGGCTCTCCCCAGCCCAGCTTCACGGCGCGCCGCCGACGCTGAAAGGCCGCCCTCCCCGTGACCCCGCTGGGCGCCTGGCGTGGGCCCTGGGCTGGATCACCCGCCAGGAACCCCAGGGGCCTGCTCCGGTGGGGGAAACGGAGGTGCGGTTCGCGCTGGTCCGGACCGACGACCCCCGTCTGCTGACCGTCCGCGTGCAGGACGTGGCGGGCGGCTGGGCCTACCTCCGGCTCGGGAGCGCGCCGCAGCACCCCGGCCGCTACAGCGGCAGCTCTCCCTTTCAATCGGGAGGGGCCGCCGTGCCGGTCACACTGTCGGTGCGCGAATCGCCGCTGCTCGCCGGGCTGTGTCTGGTCCTGTTCGCCACGCTGGGCTGGGGCCTCAACTGGCTGCGCAAACAGGTGCTGACCAGCCTGGACGTGGTGGCCAGCGTCCGCGCCTACCGCACCCACATTGAGCAGGATACGGTTCCCGCCGCTTTCGGGTACGCCTTCCGGGAGCCGGTGCTCACCGAGCTGAACGCACTGCTCGCTCAGGCGTCGGCGGCCGCCGGGATTCTCGCCGGAGACCACGAGGGACTGGCCGAGGTCCGTGCGGCGCTCGCGGCCCTGAAACAGCGCGAACATGACTGGACCGAGGCGCTGGTTCTGCTCGAGCGGCTCCGGGACCGGTTAACGCGGGTCACCGCGCCCGACGTGGCGGACAGCGACGCCCAGAATCTGGTCTCCGCGCTGGAAAAACTGCTGGAGGGCACCTTCCACAATCCAGGCGAGCCGACGCCGCGTGCCTTTACCAGCGAACTGTGGGGCGACGGCGAGACCGGACTGAAGGCCGAGCTGAGGGCCGCCCTCCACCTGACCCAGGTGCTGCTCGACGAGCCGTACTCGAAGTACCGGCCGCTGCCCCGGGCCGCGCAGGTGCTCGCCAGCCGGCCGACCACCCTGAAAGAGATCGAGCAGGCCACCAGGCAATATGGCAGGGCCACCGCACGGGCCGAGGCCGCTGAACAGCGGTTGAAGGGCTTCCGGCTGGACCTGGACCTGAAGTCCCTGGAGGACTGGGCACCTGCCGCACCACCCCCGGCGCCGGTTGCCGCAGATCGGCCTGTGCTGCCTTCCGTGCCGTGGTGGCCCGCGCTCCCAGTCGCCGGGCTGCTGGGATTGAGCGCCCTGCTCGCCACCTTCCCGGCCCTGTGGCTGCCGCTGCTGCTGACGGCAACGCTGCTGGGCTTCATGCTGCTGATCAGCATGGCGCCGCCGGCCCGCTGGTCTGCGGGGGGCCTGCGGTGGGCCCGCCGGGGGCTGGGGACGGCGGTGTTCCTGGCCGTGACCTCGGTTACCGTCGTCTCAGGCTTCTCCACGCAGTATGTGGCGAATCCCACCTGGGGGGCGAGCGTGTTCGACTACTTTGCGGCTCTGCTGTGGGGGCTGGGGCTGGCAGGGGGGCTGAGCTTGCTGCTCGACGTGGTCGCGGGCCTGCGCTGGAGGGTCGGCCCCTGACCACCGGACGCAGCGGCTGGGGACACGGTGGCAGGAACCATTGGGAGGGCGGCCCTGGGGGTGAACGTCCATTCCCGCCGCCCGCTCTCCCCTACCCTGGGCGCATGATCTACGCCTTTATCAATCCACAGGCCACGCTGAGCCGCGCCGACCCCACCCCGGAGCAGGCCCGGGCCGCCGCCGGTCTGTCCCAGCTGCTCGCGCAGGCCGAGCTGATACCGGTCACGGGCCTGGACGAGACCGAGCTGCTGTCTGTTCCGGCCGCCTTCACCTCGTGGCAGATCCTGCGTCACGGCGCAGTGGTGATCGGCGAGGACGGTCTGGAGGACGCTCCGTGGCGGCGACTGACCCTCGAAACGCAGCGCCTGCGTGAGGATGGCCTGCGGCTGGCACATCAGGCGGCCACCCACATCAGCCAACTGGGGCAACTGGGCCTGGAGGTCACGCTGGACGGGCACTCCGGACTGCCGCTGCTGGTGCGGCTGACGCATCCGCACAGACTGGAACTCGCGCTGGATCAGGCCGAACGCGAGCTGCGCGCGTGGCTGGACGGTGGTCCTTTTCAGGCCGACCTGCGGGTGCTGCGTGGAGCCGATCGCCTGACCCTGCTGCCGCGCGAGCTGACCCCCGAGAGCGCCGTGAACTACGTGCTGGGGCAGTTGCCGCCCGACACCATGCTGACCGTGGGGGTCAGCGCCCAGCCGGGGGACGCCGCCTTTCTGGCCCTGTGTGACTACGCGCTGCTGCCCGGCGAGAGTGAGTGGTTGAGTACGGCCGAAGGAGCACAGGACGACGATTAACCTGACGCCGGACGGCAGACACAGGCAGGCGGACGGCTCCACCAGGGAAGCCGCCCGCCTGAATTGAGGGAGAAAGGTTTAGAGCGTGCCCTTGAGGGTGCTGGCGACCTTGAAGGCCACCTTCTTGCCGGCAGGAATCTGGATCTTCTCGCTGGTGCCGGGGCGCACGCCGGTGCGGGCGGCGGTCTGCTTGACGCTCAGGGTGCCCAGGCCGGGCAGGCCGACGCTCTGGCCGCCCTTGATCGAGCTGACCACGGATTCCAGCATGGCGCTGACCGCTTCCTCGCTCTGCTTCTTGGTCAGGCCAGTCTTGTCAGCGACCATTTCCACGAGCTGGGTCTTGGCGACCTTGTTGCTCGAGGTGGACGCCGCCTTGCTGGCGGGGGCCGCTTTGGCGGCAGGCTTCTTGGCGGGTGCCTTCGTCGTCTTTTTCGTCATGGTGAGCAGCATGACATATCGTTAGGCGCTTGGGAAGGGGGAGGAAACAGATGAATGCCCACCAGCACGCCCTCGACGGGCTTACGCTCAGAAATTCCCTGTTCCACACGTATTTTTCGCGCATCGTCCCTCAAGTGCGTGGTACACGGCAAAAGCGCATTGATTAAGACGGGAGGGGCACAGGACGGCGCGCCCAGCGGCGGCGCCGGCGGAACACGCACGCCCGCGCGGCCTCCTGCTACACTCCGAAGCACCTTAAACCCACTGTCCATCACGCCTTCTCTGCGGCGTGAGGCGCACCTTACAGGAGGCCCTACGTGACCGGTTCCACCTCTCCCCGCTCCACTTCCCCTGCCCCGACAGGCCGCTACTGGCCTCCCTTCAAGCCCCGTACGCTGACCCTGCCCCGCACCGGCCTGATGCACAACCTGCGCGTGAGTGCCGAACGCTATCCGGACAAGGTTGCCCTGTGGCATTACGGGCGCGCCCTGACCTACCGCGAACTGCACACCCAGGCCACGCACCTGGCCGGCCACCTGGCCTCGCAGGGGGTGGGCAAGGGCGACCGCGTGCTCGTATGGATGCAGAACAGCCCCGCGTGGGCGATCAGCGCGTTTGCGGCGTGGCAGCTGGGCGCGGTGATCGTGCCGCTCGCCCCCATGTTGCAGGCACAGGAACTCGCCTACTTTCTGCAGGACGCGGGAATCCGGGTGGGCCTTGTGGGCGCGGAACTGTATGACCGGGCGCGGCAGGCCGGGCTGGAGCACGTGGTCGTCGCGAACGTCATGCGCGGCACCGATGCCGACGCTGCCGGAATCGCGCTGCCCGAGGGGCTGGACGTGGAGGCCACCTTGCAGGGCACAGACGTCACCCTGGAAGACGCCCTGAAGGCAGACCCGGCGCCCGCCGCCGACGTGACGGCGGACGACCTGTGCGTGATGCCCTACACCAGCGGCACCACAGGCCGGCCCAAGGGCTGCATGCACACCCACCGCAGCGTACAGGCCAACGTGTTCGGCTCCAGCGTGTGGGTGGACGGCAACGTGGAGGACGTGTTCCTGGCCGTGCTGCCCTTCTTCCACGTCACGGGCTTTATCAACAGTCTGCTCTCGGGCCTGACCGGCGGCGGAAAGATCGTGATCATGTCGCGCTGGGACCGCGACGCCGCCCGCACGCTGATCCGCGAACACGGCGTGACCGTCTGGACCAACACGCCCACCGTCATCATTGACCTGATGGCCTCGCCGAATTTCGATCCGTCGGACCTGCGGTCCCTGCGCAACGTGACCGGGGGCGGGGCCAGCCTGCCGGCGGCCGTAGGCCAGAAACTGCTGGACTCCACCGGCATCCTGTACCTGGAAGGCTACGGCCTCTCGGAAACGATGGCACAGTCGCACAGCAACCCCAAGGGCCGTCAGAAACTGCAGTGCCTGGGGGTGCCGCTGTTCAACGTGGATTCGCGCATCATTGACCTCGACACGCACCAGGAACTGCCCGCCGGTCAGGTCGGCGAGATCGTGATCCGGGGACCGCAGGTGATGCAGGGCTACTGGAACCGCCCCGAGGACACCGCCGAGGCCTTCCTGGAGATTGAGGGGCAGAAGTTCTTCCGCAGCGGCGATCTGGGCTACATGGACGAGGAAGGGTACTTCTTCTTCACCGACCGCCTCAAGCGCATGGTGAATGTCTCGGGCATGAAGGTCTGGCCGGCCGAGGTGGAAAACGCCCTGCATGCCCACCCCGCCGTTCAGGAAGCCTGTGTGATCAGCGTGCCCGACGACCGCAGCGGCGAACGCGCCCGCGCCTTGATCGTCCTCAAGCCGGGCAGCAGCGCCACCGCCGCCGAGATCGAACAGTGGGCGCGCGGAGAGATGGCCAGTTACAAGGTGCCGCGCGATTACCAGTTTGTGGACAGCCTGCCGCGTGGCCCCACGGGCAAGGTGGCGTGGCGTCCCCTGCAGGAAGCGGCCCGCGCCGCGATGGCCGGAGGCATGCAGGGTTAACCCGAGTGCTGTGACACAGGGCAACACAGCACCTGGGGCCGCTCCTTCGTCCGGAGCGGCCCCTCCATGTTGCTCTTCACCCGCCAGCGCTAGACCCGCGCAGGCTCCTGCTCCAGCCGCCGGAAGGTCGCCAGCGCCTGCGCGACCACCTGATCCATGTTGTAGTACCGGTAGGTCGCCAGCCGGCCCACGAAGGTCACGTCCCGGCGGGCACGGGCCAGCGCCTCGTATTTTTTGTACAGTTCGGCGTTCTCGGGGCGCGGCACCGGATAGTACGGGTCCCCCTCCGCCTGCGGGTATTCATAGACCACGCTGGTGCGCTCGTGGCGCTGGCCGGTGATGTGCTTGAACTCGCTGATGCGGGTGTAGGCGTAGTCGTTGGGATAGTTCACGGTACCCACCGGTTGAAACTGTGCGCGGTCATGGGTTTCGTGGCGGAATTCCAGGCTGCGGTACGGCAGCTTGCCGTACTGAAAGTCAAAGAAGGCGTCCACCGGGCCGGTGTAGATCAGGTGACCGTGCGGAATCAGCTCCAGAATCTCGCGGTAGTCGGTATTCAGCATCACCTTGATGTGGGGATGGCTGAGCATCTCCTCAAACATGCGGGTGTAGCCGTGCAGCGGCATGGCCTGATAGGTATCGGCAAAGTAGCGGTCGTCGCGGTTGGTGCGGGTGGGCACGCGCGCCGTCACGCTGGCGTCGAGTTCGCTGGGGTCCAGCCCCCACTGCTTGCGGGTGTAGCCCCGGAAAAATTTGTTGTACAGGTCGCGCCCGACCTTGCTGACCACCACGTCCTCGCTGGTGCGCACCGCCTCCACCTTCTCGGCCACCGACTCGAAGAAGTCCTCGACCTGAAAGGACGTGAGGTTCAGTCCGTACAGCCGGTTGACGGTGTCGAGGTTGATGGGAATCGGGAGTTCCTGACCGTCCACGCTCGCCAGAACCCGGTGCTGGTACGGCCGCCACTGCGTGAAGCGCGACAGGTACTCGAAGACCTCGCGGCTGTTGGTGTGGAAGATGTGCGGTCCGTAGGGATGAATCAGCACGCCCGCGTCGTCGTAGCGGTCGTAGGCGTTGCCGCCGATATGCGGCCGACGGTCCACGATCAGCACCCGCTTGCCGGCGCTGGCCAGGCGCTCGGCGAGCACGCTGCCCGCGAAGCCCGCGCCGACGATCAGATAGTCGAAGCCCGCCTTGGAGCGAGCAGCGCCGGAATCAGTCATGCGAACCCGCCAGCGCCTCGGCGGCAGGTGCGGCGGAGAGGCTCGCAGGGGGGATCCGTTCGGCGGCCGTTTCCATCAGGGCGCTCATCTCGGCCCAGGTGCGCTCCCAGGACAGCTCCTCCAGGTACCGGTCGGCACGGTCCTGTCGCCCGGCGGCGGCGGGCGTTCCAGCCTCGGCCAGCGCAGTCTCACAGGCGGCCTCGAAGGCGTCCGGGCCATCGGCAATGCGGGCCAGCCCCAGATCCCCGTAGGGGCGAATCACGTCACGGATACCGGTGGAAACGACCGAAACACCCGCCGCCAGATACTCGGGCGTCTTGGTCGGGCTGATGAACTCGGTGGCGGCGTTGCGCGCGAACGGCATCAACGCCACGTCCCAGTGGGCCAGGTAGGCGGGCAGATCGGCGTAGGCTTTCATTCCCAGATAATGAATGTTTTTGGCCCGGGGAAGCTCAGCCGGGTCGATCTTGACCACCGGACCCAGCATGACAAACTGCCACTCCGGACGGCGGCGGGCCACTTCGCGCAGCAGCTCAATGTCAAAGCGTTCGTCCAGCACGCCGTAAAACCCCAGGCGGGGCCGCGGCAGGGCACGCTGGTCGGCCGGGTCCTGCGGCCCCCCACGCGCCGCCGCAAAGTGGGCCTTGTCGACGCTGGAGGGAAAAGCATGCACGTTGGGATGCCGCTCGGC
The DNA here is from genome assembly GCF_014647075.1 of Deinococcus aerophilus. NCBI lineage: Bacteria > Thermotogati > Deinococcota > Deinococci > Deinococcales > Deinococcaceae > Deinococcus > Deinococcus aerophilus. The sequence continues at coordinate 100,464 of NZ_BMOM01000002.1, forward strand.
CTTGGCCTCGTAGAGCCGCTGACCGCCGGTGAAGACCACTCCGGCACGGGCAAACAGCTCCTGCTCCCGCACCCGCAGTTCGGGGGGAGCGCCCTTGAAGTTGGCGAGTTCATCCATGCAGTCGTAGATGATCAGGCGCGGACTTAACCCCGCCGCAACCGGCAATTCCATGGGTGTGTAGACCCACAGGTCATATGCCGCCAATCCCTCGTCCCGGACGAGCGCCCCTAACAGCCGGGCCGTGCGGGCCTGGGATTCGGTGGGAGACAGCCCCACGCGGATGTGCGGCGTGCAGACCATGACCCCCGAGGGCTCGGTACGGCGAACCCAGTGGTCGTCATGGTCGCCAAAAACAGGTTCTTCGATGTAATAGACGGCGCGCCCGGCCGCCGCGTGGGTCATCAGGTGCTGGGGCCGCTGAAACACAAAGTTCCAGCGCAGGTGTGCGAGCACGATCAGTGAGGGAGCAGTGGCCCAGGCAGAGCGAACGGACGACAAGAGTTCGGACATGACATTTTCCCCCGGAATCTGGAATGGTCACATCGCTTCCCGAACGCTCCGATGGGCGCTGAGGTGGGCGAGGAGATCGCTTCAAACTAACCCGGCGCGGTTCATATCCACACATAATTTTTGCCAATGTTCTGCCCAGAATGAAGCTTTCATGAAACGCAGAGCCACTTTCTGGGAAGGCCAGAATATGCCCCCGAACACAGTGGAGGGGCGGTGGGCAAACGCTACGCTGATTCCCCGTGTCCATGTTTCCCCGTTATCTCTCCCACGTCGTTGTGGCCCTGCCTGCCCGCGATGAGGCGCAGCGAATCGGGGCGACGCTGCGGGCGCTGGGACAGCAAGTGGACGGCGGGGGTCGGCCCCTGAGCGGTTACACGGTGGCGGTGCTGGCAAACAATTGCCGGGACAAGACTGCGCAGCAGGCCCGGCGGGCCACGCCGGCTGGGCTGAAACTGCGGGTCCGTGAGGTGTGCCTGCCACCCGAACGGGCAGGCGTGGTCGAGGCCCGCCGGCAGGCCATGGACTGGGCCGCCGTGCTGGCAGGCAACGACGGCGTGCTCGTCAGCACCGATGCGGACACGTGTCCGGAACCCGACTGGCTGTGGCAGCTCCTCGCCCCCATCCAGGCGGGGGCCGACGCCGCCGCCGGACGTATTCTGCTGAACCCCAGGGGAATTGCCGACCCGATCATCCACCACACGCAACAGCTTGACGACGCCTACCGGCTGGCCGCCTGCGAACTCACCGCCCGCCTGAATCCCGACCCCGCCGATCCCTGGCCCAACCACTGGCAGCACTTCGGGGCCAGTCTGGCGCTGAGCGTGCGGGCCTACCGCGCCGTAGGCGGCATTCCGGACGTAGCGTGTCTGGAGGACGTGGCGCTGGTGCAGGCGCTGCGCCGCGCGGACCTGACGCTGCGCCACACGCCCCACGCGAGGGTCCATACCAGTGCCCGCCTGACCGGCCGGGTCCCGGTGGGCCTGTCCACCCAGCTCGCGGAGTGGCGCTGCGGCCCGGACGCCTGGACCGTGCCCGGCGGCGCGGAGGTTGCGGCCCTGGCCCGCGCGGAGGCGGCCCTCAGGGCACGGTATCGCGGAATCTGTAACGGCGACCTGTGCGCCCTGTGGCTGACCACACCGGAGAGGCTGTGCCGGGCCTTGCAGGCGCCCACCCTGGGCCAGGCCCTGGAAGCCGCCCACGCGGCCCGCCTTGAAGAAGGTGTGTGGATGAGACAGTACCCGCCCGTGCCCGTGGCGCAGGCACTGGAGGGAATCCGGGCCCTGCTGTACGTCGGCGCCCGGCCGGACGCTGAGCCGGTGGAGGTCCAGAGGGGCTCACCGGCCTGAGCGGCCCATCCCTCTGTCTCCCAGCCGGCACGGGGCCGTGCGCTCGAACACGTCCAGACGGTAGCCCTCCCGCCGGTCGCCGTGCCGCTCGGCATGCCGGTGACACAATCCGTGCCCCACCCGCGCCAGGGTCGCCGCATGCACCGCGTCCCCGGTCTGTGGATAATCGTGAACGTGGGGCGTCCAATGAACCAGCAACAGGGTTCCCCCCGGCACCAGCCGGGCCAGCACCGCGTCCAGCGCCCGCTCCAAATCCTCCGGTGAGAGGTAATACAGCACCTCGGACAGCACGATCAGATCGAAGGGACCGCGCGGCAGGTCGTGGGGCAGCTGCCGGCGCTCGAACGTCACGTTGGGGCGGTCGGCATTCTCCCGGCGCGCCTGCGCCAGCGCCCGCTCGCTCATGTCCACCGCGATCAACTCTTCTGCCCGCGCCGCCAGCCGGGACGTTAGGACGCCGATGGAGCAGCCGACTTCCAGCGCGCGTGCGTAGTGCAGCCGGGGCAGCGCCGCCAGGGTGCGGTCATACTTGGCGGCCTCATAGGGGCTGCTTCTGAAGTTCCAGGGGTCGACATTGGCCGCGTACACATCCTCGAAATAGCTCTCGGGTAGGGTCATGGAATCTCCTTGGTGGGGGGCAGGACCTCGAAATACAGTTCCGGGCCGTCCAGCGCCCGCTCCACCATCCCGGGCGCGAGGGTAAACCCGGCCGGGTCATCGGTAATCAGGCCCAGCTGGGTGGCGTGGGCGGCAACGGCGGCGGCCTTGCGGGAGCGGGCCGCTCCCACCGCAAACCTCCACGGAGTGGCCTCATTGGGAGCCGGCCAGTCGGCGGGGCCGCCGCGCTCGGGCAGCCACACGGTGTAGGCGAGCCGCCGGGCCTCAGAGGAAACCGCCGCCCCCACCAGCTTCCAGGCCGCGCGGTGGTCGGGGTGTGGATCACGGCTCCATGGCATCAGCACGGTGCCGGGTGGGGCGGCGGCAAAGGCCCGCCCCACCGCTTCCCGGACCTCCACCGGGTCGTACCCCGACAGGGCTCCATCGAGCAGACCCAGGGCGCGGGTGCGGTCCGGCGGCACGCCCAGTTGGGCCAGGCCAGACCGCCACTCGTGAAGGCGCAGCTCTCCCAGACGCGGGCGCGGATAGGCCCGGGAGGCCGGGTGCGAGAAGCCTCCGTCGGTGAGGAGCAGCGCCCAGACCTCCTGCCCCAGATCGGTCAGGGCACACAGCAGGGCGCCGCAGCCCAGCGCCTCGTCATCGGGATGCGGCGCGACCACCCACACCGGCCCGGGCAGGGTCCGGGGGTCCAGCGGTGGGGGGGCCGTAGCCCATGTCTGGCTTACCATCCGGCCTCCCCATCCCACACGCTGACAGCGGCGTCGGGCAGGTCGGGGGCGTCCAGCACGTAGGCCCCCAGCTGCAGGCGGGCAGCGTCCGGGGCGGGCTGGCGCAGGTACATGCGCAGGTCGCGCAGCAACCGCTCGGCCGGGTGGGGAGCGAGCAGACCGCGTGCCCCCACGGCACGTTCGGTGGCCTCGCAGGCGAGCAAACAGGCGTCTTCCGTCAGCTCGCGGGCCAAGGCCACGTAGGCCAGGGACCGCGTCTGCCCGGCGTCCCCGGCGCTGGTCAGCCCACGCTGCGCCTTCAGCACCACCTGCCACGCCGCTTCCAGTCGGGCCGCCACCGCGCCAAAGCGCAGGCGCTGCGCGTCATCCCCCGTGCGGTCCAGTCCCCGCAGCACGCTCCGGGCCGCCTCCAGCACGGCGTCCGCGCCGCCAAGCTGCACCGCCAGAAAACGCAGCGCGCCGCCGCCGAACTCGGGCTGCCGGTAGTAGTCGCCGGCCTCCCCAATCACGTCCGCCGCCTCCACCGTCAGGCCGGTCAGGTCGGCGCGGAGGCTCACGGTGGGCCGCATACCCAGCGGTTGCCAGAACGCCGGGTCAAAGCGCTCACGGGGCACGGGCGCGGGCAGCACGACCATCACGCGCCCCGCGCCCCCGGGCAGTTCGGCGGGCAGCAGGGGCCGGGTCACGGCGTCCGCGCCGGAAGTGAAGGTCTTGTTGCCCACCAGCCGCCAGCCACCCGGCGCAGGCTCCAGCTGCAGCCCCGGGGCCTCCTCGGTGTTCCACACCCCAAACAGTTCCCCGTGGCGGGCGTCGTGGGCTGCCCGCTCACGCTGGGCGGCGCGGCCGAACCGGGCGATCAGGTGCAGGGCGTTGACATGCCCCTCATAGACGCGCCCCACCGGCAGGCTGGCGCGGCCCACCCGCCGCAGCACCGTCAGCAGCGTTTCACCCTCCAGCCCGGGGGCGCCCGGAGCCGCCAGCAGGCCCGCGTCACTGAGGGCGCGGAATGAGGCGACGGGGAAGGTGCCCGCGGCGTCACAGGCAGCGGCCTCGGCGGCGATGGTGGGAGCGGCGCGGGCCACACGGGCAAGCAGATCCGGCACGCTGAAGGACACGGAGGGCGCAGGCCGCTCCCCCTCTCCCCGGCCATCCTCCTCCTGAGCGCGGGCCAGCGCGTCGGCCAGCGGCGCGTACACCGGACGGTGGCCCTGGGGATCGGCGTAATCCCACAGTCCGTTGTGGCAGTGGCGGTCGTCATCCCAGCCGGGGTGGTTGACCACCGGGTACAGGCACACGCCGTGCAGCGGCAGCCCCGCGGCGCGGGCAGCCCGCGTCTCGCGGGTCACCATCTCGAACCACGGCGCACGCTCCTCGTCCTCGGTGCCGGTCTCGGCAATCAGCAGCGGCCGGCCGTAACGGGCGTGCACGTCGGCGAGCAGATCGCGCAGAGGGCGGTGGTCCCGGTGGCCGGGCGGAACCGGGGTGCGGTGGCCGGTCTGGTCGTGGTGCCACCACTGGTTGTGGGGGTAGTAGTTCAGGCCCACCACGTCCACATAGTGCTCCGCGCCGCCGAGTTCCGGGTGCAGACGGCCCAGCAGCATGTCCAGGACCTCATACTGCGCCGCGTGCAGCTCGGCAGCGCGGCGCTCCCCCCCCTCGCCGGCGGCTTCGGGATGAACGGCCACGTTGATCAGCGGCTCGGCGTGCAGGAAACGGGCCTGGGGGTCGGTGGCGCGCACGGCGTCCATGCCCAGGATGGCGGCGCGGACCAGGGCCGCTTTGAGGGCCGGGCCACGTCCCTGCGCGAAGGGATTGAGGTACCCCACGTCCCCCGCTCCCCATGCCAGGAAGGAGATCTCGTTCACCGGACAGATCCACAGCGGGCCGTCGGTATGTCCGCGCAGAAAACGCGCCGCCGCCGCCGCATAGCGGGCGAACTGCTCCGGAAAGTCGGGGGCGAAGGGGTCAATGAAATCGGGGTAGCCGTAGTGCAGCAGGTCCCAGATCACCTGCACGCCCGCCTCCCGCGCCGCCACCGCCTGGTTCAGTGCGGAGGTGAAGTCGTATTCCCCAGGCACGCGCTCGATCAGATGCCAGCGCAGGCCGTCGCGGGCGGTCTGCAGCCCTGAGGCCGTGAGGCGGGCGTAATCCTGCACGGCGAAGCGGTCGTGCGCGGTCGCGTCGATCACGTCGATGCGCCGCCCCGAGGGTCTGCGCTGGGTGCTGCACTCAAACCCGCCCATGAAGAACGATGCAAACAGGGGCGGTCCGGTGGACAGGGAATTATCCGGCCCGACGCGCGGCGATGGAACGGGCGAGGGCACGGTCACGCCCCCAGCCTGCCGTCACCCCATTTCAGGCGGCTGAGGACCAGTTAAATATTCCTGCACGGTTGGGCAACCCAGGAGGCCAGGAGCTGACCTCAGCGGTCCGGGCCGCGGGGGGGCCTGCGGGGCCGCCCGCATGTTCCCGGGTCAGGGGCCGCTCAGTCCGCGGCGCTTTCCCCCACCGCCTCACTGGCCGCCACCGCATGCAGCGTGACCGGGGTGCCGTTGACGGCGGCGTTGCCGGTCAGGGCGTCGATGCGCGCCGTGTCGGTCAGGTCGTTGACGCTGACCCCCGCGTGCTGCTGCGCCACCCCCAGACGCACGCCCGCACGCCCATGCCCGAAGCCGTGCGGCAGACAGACCACGCCGGGCATCACCGTGTCGGTCAGCTCCAGCGGCACGGTCACCGTCCCCACGCGCGAGCGGACCTCCACGACCTGACCGTCCACGAATTCGCCCGCATCTGCAGGATTCAGCTGCAGGGTGCAGCGCGCGGGGCCGCGCATCAGCCGGGGCGTGTTGTGCATCCAGGAATTGTTGCTGCGGAGTTGCCGCCGCCCGATCAGCGCCAGCGGGGGCGGAGCCGTCTCCAGCGCCGCCGTCAGCCGGGGCAGATCGGCAAGCATGGGTGCCGGAGCGAGGTTAAGCCGTCCACTCGCGGTCAGCAGGCGCTCCGGGAAGCACGGTTGCAGCGGGCCGTAGTCCACCCCGTGCGGCTGGGCGTCCAGTTCCTCCACACTGGTCCGGTAGGGACCGTGCCGCAGGCCAAAGTCCAGGCGCTGTTCGGGCACAGTGCCCGCCTTGCCGGTCAGGCGTTCGGTCAGGCCCAGGAAGATCTGGTAATCGAAGCGCTGGTCGGGGGCGATGGGAAAGACGGGCCGCGAGTAACGTGCCGTGTTGCGCACCGCAAGCAGATGAAAAGTCGCGTCGTAGTGTGAGACTTCCAGCCCGAAGGCAGGCGGCAGGATCACGTGGGCGTGCCGGGTCGTCTCGTTGAGGTAGGGGTCGATGCTGACCATGAAGTCCAGGCCCGCCAGGGCCCGGTCCAGCGCCGCGCCGTCCGGGGTGGACAGCACCGGATTGCCCGCCACCGTCACCAGGGCGCGAATCTGGCCCTCGCCGGGCGTGGTCATCTCCTCGGTCATGGTGACGTTGGGCAGTTCGCCGTCGAACTCGGGCAGGCCGCGCACGCGCGAGCGGTAGCGCCCGTGGTGGACCTCGCCCCTCTTCGCGCGGGCGAGCAGGTCGAAGGCGGGCCGGGTGAACATCGCGCCGCCCTCGGCATCCAGGTGGCCGGTCACGGTGTTCAGCACGTTCAGCAGCCACTGGCACAGCCCACCGAATTCCTGAATGCTCAGGCCGATGCGCCCGTACGCCACGGCGCGCGGCGCGGCGGCGAAATCGCGGGCCAGCGCGCGGAGGGTCTCGGCGGCAACGCCGGTGCGCTCCTCAACCCGTTCCGGCGAGAAGGGCGCGGCGGCGCTCCGGACCGCGTCCAGTCCGTCTGTGACGTCCGCCAGATGCCCCAGCCGCTCCAGACCCTCGGCAAAGATCACGTTCAGCAGTCCCAGCAGAAAATAGGCGTCGGTGCCGGGACGGATAAAGTGGAACTCGGTGGCGTGGTCGGCACTCTCGGTGCGGCGCGGGTCGAGCAGCACCACCCGGCCGCCGCGTTCGCGGATGGCCTTCAGCCGCCCCTGCACGCCCGGCGCGGTCATGATGCTGCCGTTGCTCGCCAGCGGGTTGGCTCCCATGATCAGCATGAAGTCGGTGCGGTCGATGTCGGGAATGGGCAGCAGGAAGGGATGCCCGAACATCTCCGTGCCCGCAAAGTGGTGCGGCAGCTGGTCGATGCTCGTCGCTGTGAAGCGGTTGCGGCTGCCCAGGGCCTTCAGGAGGCTGCCCGCCGAGAGCAGGGTGCCGCTGTTGTGAACGCTGGGATTGCCCTGAAAGGTCGCCACGGCGTCTGCACCGTGCTGCTCCCCGACCTCGCGCAGCCGGGCGGCCACGTAATCCAGCGCCTCGTTCCAGTCCATCTCGGTCCAGGTCTCGCCCTCGCGCCGCAGCGGACGTTTCAGGCGGTCCGGATCGGCGTGCAGATCGGGCAGCGCCGTACCCTTGGGGCAGATGTGTCCGTGACTAAGGGGGTCGAGGGGGTCGCCGCGCAGATCGGTGACCCGGCCCCCCTGAACGGTAATCTGCAGGCCACAGATGGCCTCGCACAGGTTGCAGGCGCGAAAATACACGCCGTCGGCGGGCAGGGGAGCGGCAGAGTGGGACGCAGCGGGGTGGGTCATCGGAAAAACCTCCAGGGAGTTGTCAGTGCGTTCAGTGTGTCATGGAAGGCATGGAAGGAACGTCGGGGCTGTTGCGCCGCTATCTTTGGGTCATGTCTGCCCGCCCGCTGATCGGCCTGAGCACCTCGCAGTTTGCCGAGCCCACCGCCCGTCCCCACAACGGCCTGTCGCGCCGCTACGCCGAGGCGGTGGAACGGGTGGGCGGTCTGCCCCTGCTGCTGCCGGTGCTGCCCGACCGGGCCGCGGAATATGCCGGGCGGGTGGACGCCGTGCTGCTCTCGGGCGGGGTGGACGTACATCCCCGGCATTTCGGTCAGCATCCCCGGCGCGGCCTGGGCGAGGTGGACGAGGAACGCGACGCCTTTGAGACCGCGCTGTACCGCGCGGCCCGCGAGTACGGCAAGCCCGTGCTGGGCATCTGCCGGGGCATCCAGCTGATCAACGTGCTGGAGGGCGGCACGCTGCACCAGCATCTGCCGGAGGTCCCGCAGGCCTGGGCCGACCATGCCCAGCGCGGGCACGCGGGCACCCTGGGCCATGAGGTGACCTTTACGCCCGGCAGCCTGCTCGCGCAGACGCACGCAGCGTGGGGCTGCGGAGAACGGGCGCTGGTCAATTCCTCTCACCATCAGGCGGTGGACCGGGTGGCGCCCGCCCTGCGCGCCACCGCCCACGCGCCCGACGGACTTGTGGAGGGTCTGGAAGGCGACGGCGTGGTGGGCGTGCAGTGGCACCCGGAACTGCTGTTCGCCGCGCACCCCCATGCGCTGGGGACCTTCACGGCGCTGATGCGGCTGCTGGACTGAGCGGAACCGGAGGATGGCACCGGCTCCGGCCTCAGCGCCAGCTGCGCAGCTCCGGCGGCAGGTGCGACACCTCGTTGAACGAGTCCAGGCTGAGGCGGCCGCCGCCGAAGGTAAAGCGCGTCAGGCTGCCGTTGCGCACCCGCCAGTTCAGACGCAGGGCCGCCGCGTCCGGGGCGTCCAGGGCCAGGGCCACCATCAGCCCGATCACGCCGCCGCTGGTAAAGGCGAGCACGGCCGACCCGGAGGGCAGCCGCAGCAGGTCGGTCAGGGCGCCGTGTACCCGTGCGCGGAAGGCGGACCAGCCCTCCACCTCCGGATGGATGACGGCCTCGGCCTGCCACGCCCCCGCCAGGGCCTCCAGCATCAGCTGAAACGAGCGGTTGCGGTCCGGCGCATCCCGCCGTTCCTGAAAGGTCCGGACCGAACCGGCAAAGTCCCGGTCCTGCGCCGCGAGGAGGGGCGCGAGGGTCCGGATCAGACCGTCGCCGTCGTACTCGGCCAGCCGCCTCTCTTCCTGTGCGCCGGGCCAGGGCGGCGGAGCCCCGGAATCCGTGAATTCCGCTGCCGCCGCCGCGAGTTCCGCCGTGCGGCGCTGACGCACCAGCGGACCGTGAAACACATGCGTGGGCCGGAAATCCTCGGCGGCCAGACCCAGGCCCACCGCGCGGGCCTGCTGCTCACCCAGGTCCGAGAGGCGGTCGGTGTCCTTTTCAAAGGGCGTGGCCTGGCCGTGGCGGACCAGAATCAGCTCACTCACTGGCCCGGCCCATCCGGCGGCGCGACCTCTCCCCCGCCCTGCGTGGCCTGCGCCGAGATCCTGAGCCACGCTTCACGAATCAGCCACTCGGCCTGCCCGGCCAGCGGAGCAAAGCGGGGATCGCTGGTCTGCCCGGCACGGTAGCGCGCAAAAATCTGGATCACGATAACCGCCAGCTTGAAGTGCCCCAGCACTTCATACCACCGCACCACATCATCGGTCACGGCGCGGCCCGAGCGTTCGGCGTAGCGGGCGATCAGCTCCTCACGGCTCAGAAATCCGGGAAAACTGGCCCCCACCTCGTTCGGATCGCGGCCCGGCTGCTCGGGCATGGTCCAGTACGTCAGGGTCAGGCCCAGGTCCACCAGCGGATCGCCCACGGTGGTCATCTCCCAGTCGAGCAGGGCCACCACCTTCGAGGGATCGGCGGGGTCGAGCATCAGGTTGTCCAGCTTGAAATCGTTGTGGACCAGGGTGTGGGCCGATTCCGCGGGGGTGTGGGCCTCCAGCCACGCGATCACCAGTTCATCGCGCAGCTCGGCGGCCGGGGGCAGATCTCCCGAGTCCTTCAGCAGCTCGCGCGCCCGCCGCCAGCGTCCGGCCCAGCCGCCCACCTGCCGGGCATTGAAGCCCTCGGGCTTGCCGATGGACCGCAGGCCCGCCGCGTCAATATCCACCGCGTGCAGGTCCGCCAGCGTGTCGGCCAGCGCCTGCGACATCTCGCGGGGAGCGCCGGGCCGCGCCGCGTACTCGGCGGGAATCCTCGTCCGCACGATCACGCCGCGCCGCCGCTCCATCAGGTAGAAGGGCGATCCCAGCACCTCCGGATCCTCGACGAGCAGCAGCGGCTCGGGGGCCACCGCCAGCACCGGATGGATTTTCTCCAGCAGATGGTACTCGCGGGCCATGTCGTGCGCTCCCTTTGCCACCGGCCCCAGGGGTGCGCGGCGCAGCACGTACTCGTGCTCGCCCATCCGGAGCAGATAGGTCAGGTTGGAAAACCCGCCCGGAAACTGCTGCACTTCCAGGGTCTGCGGGTCGCCCGCTATCCGCCCGCGCACGACCTCACGCAGCCGGTCCAGCGGCAGCTCCTCGCCGGGACGGACAGCAGAAGTTTCCGGACGGGTCAAGGGTGGCCCTCCGTGCGGGGGGCCGTACCTTCAAAGGCCGTTCCGTGGCCGAGCAGCGCCATCGCCTTGGTGCGCAGGTGGCGCATCTTGCTGATCCACTCGCCGTAATCGCGCGCCTTGGTCTGAAAGCCCTTGAGGGTGGTGTCGTGGGTGGTGATCAGGAAACCGTCGGCGCGCAGCACCTTGAGCGTCTCCTCGACGAGCACGTCGGTGGTCACGGCAGTCTGCTGCAGGATGGGCGCGTTCTGGATCATGGGGGTCCAGACGCCTTCCGGACACAGGCACGCGACCTTGATGCCCCGGTCGCCGTAGGTGATTGCCAGCCACTCGGCAAAGGCGAGTGCGGCGTGCTTGGTCACGGCATAGGGCGCGGAGTGCAGTTCGGTGAGCAGGCCCGCCGCCGAGGCGGTGTTCAGCAGGTGGCCCTCGCCACGCTCGAGCATGTGCGGCAGCAGGTGCCGGGCCGCCCAGACGTGCGACATCACATTGACGCGGTGAATCAGGTCCCACTGCCGGTCCGGCGTTTCGGGCCCCTCACCGATGGCGATGCCCGCATTGGAACAGAACAGGTCAATCTGTCCCTCGGCGGCCAGCACATTGTCAATCAGGGCCTGAATGTCTTTTTCCTGGCCCACATCGGCGGCCACAAATCGTGCGCCGATCTCGGCGGCCTTCTGGGCACCCACCTCGGCATTGCGGTCCGAGGCGATCACGGTGGCCCCCTCCTGCACAAAGCGCGTGGCGAGGGCCAGCCCGATGCCGGAGGCGGAACCGGTAACAACGATGATCTTGTTCTTGATTTCCATGGAGTTCCTCGTGGTGGGGAGAGGGCAAAGGATGCCGGCCGTTGGGTGCCGGCTCTGCGGTCAGGAGCAAGGCGGGCCGCCCGTCCGAGGGGGCTCGGCTCCCTCTCAGACGGCGGCCCGGGCTCAGCTCACCTGGGGGCCGAGAACACGCTTTCGCGCCCACGCGCCGCCTCGCCCTGACGGCGCAGCTCTTCTTTCGCCACCGTACCGATGTGAACGATGTCCGGGCCATCGGCCAGACGCAGGGTGCGGGCCTGGGCGTACATCATCGCCAGCGGGGTGTCCTGGCTGACGCCCGCGCCGCCGAAGACCTGAATGGCACGGTCGATAACGGCCAGCGCCATATTGGGCGCAACCACCTTGATGGCGGCGATCTGACCGCGCGCCTCCTTGTTGCCCACCGTGTCCATCATGTGCGCGGCGTTCATGGTGAGCAAGCGGGCCTGGTCGATTTCCATGCGGCTCTGCGCAATCAGTTCGCGGACATGCTGGTGTGCCGAGAGCGGTTTTCCAAAGGCCACACGCTCAGAGGCACGCGCCACCATCAGTTCCAGCGCCCGCTCGGCCTGTCCAATCAGGCGCATGCAGTGGTGGATGCGGCCCGGCCCCAGGCGGCCCTGGGCGATCTCAAATCCCCGGCCCTCGCCCAGCAGCAGACTTGACGCCGGCACGCGCACGTCCTTGAAGGTCATCTGGGCGTGGCCGTGCGGCGCGTCGTCGTAACCGAAGACGGTGAGCATGCGCTCCTTGGTCACGCCCGGCGCGTCCAGGGGAACGAGGATCATGCTCTGCTGCAGGTGGCGCTCGGCATTCGGGTCGGTCTTGCCCATGAAGATGCTGATGGCGCAGCGGGGATCGCCCGCTCCCGAGGTCCACCATTTCTCGCCGTTGATGACGTAGTCGTCGCCGTCACGCACAATGCTGGACTCGATGTTGGTCGCGTCGCTGCTCGCCACATCCGGCTCGGTCATGGAAAAGGCGCTGCGGATCTCTCCGTTCAGCAGCGGAATCAGCCACTGCTCCTGCTGCTCGGGGGTGCCGTAACGGGCAAGCACCTCCATGTTGCCGGTGTCGGGCGCGGCGCAGTTGAAGACCTCCGGCGCCCACCATACCCGGCCCATGATCTCGCACAGCGGAGCGTATTCCAGGTTGCTCAGCCCCGGACCGAAGGTGCCGTCCGGGTCGCTGGCGGGCGGCAGAAACAGGTTCCACAGCCCGGCCTCCCGCGCCCTGGGCTTGAGGTCATCGATCAGCTGCAGGTGATGCCAGCGGTCGCCGTCGTTGATCTGCCGCGCCGCTTCCGCCTCGTTGGGGTAGATGTGCTCCTCCATGAAGGAGCTCAGGCGGGCGCGCAGGTCGCGCGAGCGGTCGGAGACGTCGAATACGGTCATAGGGGTTCCTCCTCGGGGGTCAGGGGCCGGAAGCTGGCCGTCTGGTCCTCAATACTGATCAGAAAGGTGCGGTGGCCGAGGTCGCCGTCCCGGCGCAGAATCAGGCCAAGGGCCAGGATGCGCTCCATGACCGCCTCGGCCTGTTCCAGCAGGTCCGGGTCCGGGTCGGCGGCCAGCCGGTGGGCAAAGCGGGCGTCCTCGTCGAACAGGGGCCGGTAGGAATCAAAAGCCGGTGTGGGATCGAATGTGGCCTGGACGGCGAAGCCCTCCGTACTGGCAACGGTCAGGGTGCCGAGCACCTCCGCGCCGCGCTCCAGGGTGTAGGTGGTACCGGTCTTCATGAAAAGGTGGCGGACAGGGCCGTCACAGGTAGACCCGGAACACGCTCTCGGCGGTGGCGGCAGGCCGCTCCTCGCCCTCGATCTCGATGGTGTTCAGAACCGTGATCTGGACGTGGCCCTCCCCGTGGTCGGCGGACTGCAGCACGGCGCGGTTGCGCAGGCGGCGGCCCACCCGGACCGGCGAGATGAAGCGCACCCGGTTCAGGCCGTAGTTCACGGTCATCCGCCCTCCCTCGATGCTGACCGCCCCGCCCCGCACCGAGAACTCCCCGGCCAGCAGCGAAAGGGTCAGGAAGCCGTGGGCGATGGGAGCACCGAAGGGTCCGGCAGCCGCCCCCTCGGCGTCCACATGAATGAACTGATGGTCCCCAGTGGCATCGGCAAAAGCGTTGATGCGCTCCTGCGTGATCTCGATCCACTCGGAGAGGGCCACCTGCTGTCCCAGGTGGGCGCTGAGTTCGGCAGGCTTCACAGGGCGGTGACGCCGCCGTCCACGGCGATGTTCTGGCCGGTCATGAAGGCGCTCGCGTCGCTGGAGAGTAGCAGGGCCAGACCCTTGAGGTCGTGTTCCCCGCCCAGGCGGTGCATCGGCGTGTTCTCCAGGATGGACTGCTCGCCGTAGGCGATGGTGCCCTTGGTCATCTTGGTGGGAAAGTAGCCGGGGCAGATGCTGTTGACGGTAACGCCCTTGTCTGCCATCTCGGCGGCCAGGGCACGGGTAAAGTTCACCAGTCCGCCCTTGGAGGTGTTGTACGCCACCGTGGGGGTCATGCGCGGGTCGTTGCCCTTGAGGCCGGCCACGCTGGCGACATTCACGATGCGGCCCGCCCCACGCGGCAGCATGCAGCGCTTGAGCACGCTCTGGGTGATCAGGAAGGTGCCGTTGAGGTTGACGTTGATCACCTTGAGCCACGCGTCCAGGGGGTGTTCGGCGGTGGGCGCGCCCCAGGTGGCTCCGGCATTGTTCACCAGGATGTCGATCTGCCCGACTTCCGAGACCATCCGCTCGACGGCGGCGTCGATGCTGCCGAAATCGCTCAGGTCGTTGGTGTAGACGTGCGCCGTGATGCCCAGATCGGCCAGGTGGGCCTTCGCCTCGTCCAGCTCGTTCTGTTTGCGGGCCGTCAGGATCACCGTCGCGCCGTACTCGCCCAGCGCCTCGGCAATCTGCAGACCCAGGCCGCGCGAGCCTCCGGTGATAAGGGCGATTTTCCCGCTCAGGTCGAACAGTTCTTTCAGGGGCATCGGTGGACCTCCGTGTCAGAGAGACGTGGCTGCAGGCAGCGTGCCGGGGGGGCGTGGAGCGCAACAGGTTGAAGAGCGGCCCTCAGCATAGGCCGAAGTTTACGTGCGCGTCAATTATGAACGTCTGGGGACATTCCCGACCCGGCGGGGAAGCGGACGGCCAGGACGCGGACCTGCTGCGGCGCTCCTGCAGAAATGGCCGGACTTCCGGAAGAACCATTTCAACCGGTGTGCACAGGCGTTTTGGTTCTCCGGATTGTAAGAGTTCTGTTCGGGGCCTGCCTCTAGGGTCAGGGCACATGAGTGCCCCCTAAGTGCAGCGTAAACCCCGTTTCCCGCCCGTGCGAATGGCCGCTGCGCTCCTGTTCCCGGGCACACCATCTCCCCCTCAGAAGGAAGGTACGACCATGGCAAAGATCCTGATTGTTGACGACTCTCCCGCAGACATCCGCTTCATGACCGAGGCCCTCAAGGGCAGCGCCCACTCCTGCGTGACCCTGACCGACGCCAAGGGCGCCGAGGCCGCGGTGGAAAAGGAGCGCCCGCAACTGGCCCTGCTGGACGTGGTGATGCCCGAACGCAACGGCTATGAGACCCTGCGCGCCCTCAAGCGCCTGCCCGCCGCCGAGGGCATGAAGGTCGTGTTCGTGAGCAGCAAGGGGGCGGAATCCGACGTGAAGTGGGGGCTGCGTCAGGGCGCCGTCGACTACCTGATCAAGCCCTACACCCCCGAGCAGCTGCTGAGCCTGATCGACCGGCACGTCTGACTTCCATGGCCGAGACCTTCCTGCTGTTCCGCAGTTCATCCCGGATGCTGGCGCTGCCCACCCGGCAGACCCGGCAGGTGCTGCCGCTGGGCCATGTCTCGCCGCTGCCGGCCACCGGGGGCAGCCTGCTGGGCCTGATGCCCGCGGGGGGCCGCGCCGTTCCGCTGGTCAATCTGGCCCTGCTCGCCGAACTGTCCGCAGAGCCGCAGGAAGCCGCCCCGCTGGTCCTGCTGTGTGACCACGCGGGCGAGGCGCTGCTTCTGCCCATCGAGGAAGTGTTGGGCAACGTCACCGAGGAGACCGCGCCCACTCCCGGCGCGGCCCTGCTGCAAGACGCCACCTTCGGCGCGACCCGGGCGTCCCTGCTGAACCTCACCGCCCTGGTCGGGGCCATCGGCACCCGCCTCCAGCCCGCCTGAAGACCGCCCCGGTCAAGCCGCCCGCCGCGTTCCGCCCCCGCCCCACCAGGAGCACCCATGCTACAGAAGTTGCCCACCACCGCCGACCCGACCAGTCTTCCGAGCCCAGCAGGTGCCGCGCGCCCATTCACTGACGCGCGCCCCAACACCGGCCGCGCCGCCGGGAAGCCGCGCCGCGCGCTGGGGCTGCTCGACCGCCTGAGCGTGGCCCAGAAGCTGGGGCTGGCCGGAATCCTGTTCGCCATTCCCACTGTGGTGCTGGGCGTGACCACCTCGCGGCTGCAGGGCCAGCTGCTGCAGCCCGTGAACCTGGCCCACCAGGCCCTGCCGTTCGCACAGGCGGTCGACAGCCTTCACGCCAGCCTGAGCGCCTACGCCCTGAGTGCCGGGGCGGTCGAGGGCGGCGGGGCCGCCGAGCGCAAGGCTCGCGATGCAGCCGGTCAGAACGTGACCCAGGCGCTGCAACAGCTGCAGGACCTGCTCTCGGCCCAGGACGGACGCAGCGCCAACGCGCAGCTGCGCGCCCAGCTGCGCCAGGAACTGCCCACCGACAAGTTCAAACTGGCCTGGGACGATTTCCGCCGGTCGGTGCAGTATGCCTCGCCGGGCAACGTGGCGAGCAGCTACGGCACCCTGCAACCCGGCCTGGAAAACATGCTCGCCGACATTGCCCGCCTCAGCCAGCTGGAGGTAGGGGCAGGGCGCAGCAGCATCTTCGCCCTGCAGCAGGCCAGCCTGAATCACCTGACCACCCTGCGCTTTGAGCTGACCCAGGCCGAGCTGCTCGCCCGCAGCATCCAGTCCAACCGGGGCGCGGCGGTCAACGAGGTCACGGCGCTCACGGCGCTGATTCCGCTGACGCGGGCGGCGGCGAACGAGGTGCTCGACGGGGTGTCCAACGCCGTGGAAACCAGCGCCACCCTGCCCAAGGACCTGGTGGCCCAGGCCCGGCGCCTGAAGTCCTCGACGCTGGCCGCCGTAGACAACCTGTCGCTCATCACCGAGGGCCAGACCGTCAGCGCTACCAACGCCTCGGTGACGCGCGCCCTGCAACAGGCCCAGACGCTCAGCGGAGCGTCCCTGAGCGCCCTGGTGGGCGAGACCCGGGCCGTGCAGTACGCCGGGCAGCGCTCGGGGCTGGGCATTGCGGCGCTGACCCTGACACTGGTCGCGCTGGCGATCATGCTGCTTCTGGCGATTCTGCGCCACCTGCTGGGCGGCCTGCGCGGCCTGACCGACGCCTCGCGCCGCCTGAGTACCGGGGACTTCAGCGCGCGTGTGCAGCTGGGCAGCACCGACGAGCTGGGCCAGCTGGGACGCACCATCAACAAGGCGGCGGCGCAGCTGCAGGAAAACGAACTCAAGAACGAGCAGGACCGCTTGGAAGCCGCGCAGCTGCAGGCCAACGTCGGGGAATTCCTGGACGTGACCATGGACATCGCCGACGGCGACCTGACCCGGCGCGGCAAGGTCACCGAGAACGTGCTGGGCAACGTGGTGGACTCGATCAACCTGATGACCGAGGAGCTGGCCGGGGTGTTGCAGAACGTGCAGCAGGCCTCGCGGTCCGTGACCGGCGGCTCACAGGCCATGCTGGACACCACCGAGCAGATCCGCCAGGGCCTGCTGGTCACGGCCCAGGAAACCGAGCGCGCCCAGCAGCAGGCCCACGAGATGACCGAGGGCATCCGCCGCATGTCGGCCATCGCCCAGGCGTCTGCCGACTCGGCCCGCCGCGCCCTGGAAGCTTCCGAGCAGGGACAGCTGGCCGTGACCGGCACCCTGGAGGGCATATCGGCCATCCGCGAATCCTCGCGCGGCGTTGCCGAGCGCGTGCAGTCGCTGACCCAACGCTCCGAGCAGATTCAGGACATCGTGGACTCCATCGGCCACATCGCGTCCCAGGTCAACCTGCTCTCGCTGCACGCCTCCATCGAGGCGGCGGGTGCGGGCGAGGCCGGCTACCGCTTCGCCGTCGTGGCCGAGGAAGTGCGCGGTCTGGCCGACCTGTCCACCGAGGCCACGGCGCGCATCGCCACGCTGATCGCCGGTATCCAGGCCGACGTGCAGGACGTGGCCGGACGCATGCAGGCCAACACCGCACAGGTCGAGCAGGGCTACCTGGTGGCCGGGCAGGCCGGTGAACGTCTGCGCGAGATCGGCGAGCTGGCCCAGGTCACCGCGCAGTTCGCCCAGGACATCTCGGGCGCCGCCCAGGAACAGGTGCAGGGCGTGCAACACATGAGCGGTGCGGTCGGTCAGATCGCCGCCGTGGCCCAGCAGTCGCAGCACTCGGCCGAGCAGGGACGCAACGCCGCCGAGGGCCTGCAGCAGCTCGCTGACCGCCTGGGCCGCAGCCTGGCACGCTTCCGTCTGCCGGGCTGACCTTTCCCGCCTGCCCTGAACCCCCACGATCCGTCCACACCGGCCGAACCGGATTCATCCAGCCGACCCAAAGGAGCCCCGCACATGTCCCAGAACGCCCGTCTCGATCCC
Source organism: Deinococcus aerophilus (assembly GCF_014647075.1). NCBI lineage: Bacteria > Thermotogati > Deinococcota > Deinococci > Deinococcales > Deinococcaceae > Deinococcus > Deinococcus aerophilus. The sequence continues at coordinate 118,448 of NZ_BMOM01000002.1, forward strand.
TTCCTGAGCACTCCGAAGCCCACCCAGGGACGCCGCAAGGCAGCCGCCTCCACCGCTCCGTCCGGACAGACGCGGACCGGCGTGCTGGGCCGCATCGGCGTGGGCCGCAAACTGGCCCTCACGGCCGGCATCTTCGCGCTGCCCATCACGGCGCTGCTGTTTCTGACCGTCAGCGGCCGGCAGCACGACATCAACTTCATTCAGCGTGAGCAGGCCGGCGTCAGTCAGATCGCCGACTACCAGCGTTTCCAGTCGGAAATCGCCAACTACGTCAGTGCCCGCAACCGGGGCAACAAGACCACCGCCTCCACTGCCCAGGCCGCCGCCACCCAGGCCCTGAAGAACCTGCAGCAAAGCACCAAGGCCCTGAATCTGCCCGCCACCCAGGCCACCGTGGCCGCGCTGTCCGGACAGTGGAAGCAGTTGCAGGCCGGCGACATCGGGCCCAGCGGGCTGCTGCTCGCCTCCAACTACAAGCAGTTCTATGAAGATCAGGTGCTGCCCAGTCTGGAGACCCTGCTGCAGGAATCCAACCTGCTGCTGGACCCCACCGCCGCTTCCTCCTTCGCCATTCAGTCGGCACTGGTGGAACTGCCCGAGGTGCGCGCGCGGCTGTCGGCGCTCTCTGCCCTGGCCGCCTCTCTGGAGCAGGTCAAGGGTCAGCCGGACCTCGTTGACATCATCGCGCCGCAGTACCGCGATCTGGCGGTCCGCGCCGGGGTGGCCCTCGACGCCGCCTTCAGCGCGATCAAGCGTGCCGAGGCCCAGGACGAAAGCTTGACGCCCACCCTGGGCACAGCGGTCCGGAACCTGGAACCGGTGCGCCAGACCATTGCCAGCGCGGCCAACGCGGACCTGCTGCGAAACGTCAACCAGCGCGCCAACCTCAATGCTGTTCAGGCCTCGGTCGAGCAGGTGGCCACCGCCATCAGCATCGGCACCGAGGAGATCAACCGGCTTCTGAAAAACCGCGTCGCGGTGGAGCGCAGCGCCCAGCTGTTCGAGCTGATGGCGGTCGGCCTGCTGACCCTGCTCGCCGCGCTGCTGCTCGTGGCGGTCAGCCGCGCCATCACCCGCCCCCTGACCCAGCTGACGCGCTCGGCCCGCCTGCTCGCGCAGGGAGATTTCAGCACCACCGTGCAGGTCACCAGCCAGGACGAGCTGGGGCTGGTCGCCGGGGCGTTTAACGAGGCGGCCACCCAGCTGCACAGCAACCAGCAGAAAGCCGAGCAGGAACGCCTGGAAGCCGCGCAGCTGCAGAGCAACATCAGCGACTTCCTGGACGTGACCATGGACATCGCCGACGGCGACCTGACCCGGCGCGGCAAGGTCACCGAGGACGTGCTGGGCAACGTGGTGGACTCGATCAACCTGATGGCCGCCGAGCTGGCCGGAGTGCTGGGAGATGTGCAGCACGCCTCACAGTCCGTCACCGACGGCTCGCAGGCCATGTTGAACACCACCTCCCAGATCGGTGACGCGACCCGCCTGACGGCCGCCGAGGCCGCCCGCGTGGCCGGGCAGGTTCAGAACATCACCGCGGCCATCCGCGAGATGGCCGCGCAGGCCCAGAACTCGGCCGAGACCGCCCGCGCCGCGCTGCTCGCCTCGCAGCAGGGACAGGAAGCCGTGACCGGCACGCTGGGCGGCATGCAGAACATCCGCCGGGAGGTGCAGGGGGTGGCCAAGCGCATCAAGGGCCTGGGGGACCGCTCGCTGGAAATTCAGGAAATCGTGGACACCATCTCCCAGATTGCCCGCCAGACCAACCTGCTCGCCCTGAACGCCTCCATCGAGGCGGCGGGCGCGGGCGAGGCCGGCGGACGCTTCAGCATCGTGGCAGACGAGGTGCGCAAGCTCGCCGACACGTCCTCGCAGGCCACCGCGCGCATCGCCACGCTCATCAAGAACGTGCAGGCCGAGATTCAGGACGTGATCGTGAGCGTGGAGGACGGCACCCGCGAGGTGGAACAAGGCTACCGCGTGGCGGGCAGCGCCGGGGAACGTCTGCGCGAGATCGGCACGCTGACGCAGCAGTCCGCGCAGCTTGCCGAGAGCATCGCCGCGTCCAGCCAGGCGCAGGTAACGGGCGTCGAGGAGATGGGCAGCGCGGTGGAGCAGATCGCCGCCGTCGCGCAGCAGTCCCAGGGCTCCGTGGAACAGGGCCGCGCCACCGCCGAGCAGCTCGAACAGCTGGCCCAGGGCCTGAACGCCAGCCTGACCCGCTTCCGGCTGCCCTCGTAGGCCAGGCACAAGGAGACGACGATGCCACACCGCGACAGCGCCCAGTACGACAGCGACCACAGTGACCTGATCAGCGGCTTTATCCAGGAGGCCGGGGAGGTTCTGGACGGCATGGAGGCGGGAATCGGGACGCTGCGCCGCGCCCCGGCAGGCCCGCAGGACGCCGAGGGCCTGGGCACGCTGGGCCTGCTGGCCCACCGCCTGCGGGGCAGCGCCGGACTGTACGGCTACTCGCAGCTGTCCAAGATGGCCGCCCTGCTTGAACGGATCCTGGACTCCAGACCCCTGCTTCACGGTGAGCAGCGTGAGCAGTACCTGGCGCTGCTGGACACCAGCCACGCGACCCTACGCGAGGGCCTGAACCGCATCGGGCGCGGCGAACGCGAGAGCGACCTGGGCCTGAATTTCGCGCGCTCGGGCGGCGCGGCCCAGCTGCAGGCCCTGCTGAGCGTGAATCCCGCGGCCTTCAAGCCTCGTCCGCCGGAACACCGGCTGAGCCAGATCACCGAGACCCCGGACGACCAGACCCCTGGCCCCGCAGACGCGGCGGAAGAGGGCGCCTCGCTGGAGGACGGCCTGCGCCAGTTTTACCGCGACAATGCCGAGATCTGGGAATACTTTGCCCCCGAGATCCGCGAGCACCTGGGGGGCCTGCGGGCCCAGCTCGACGCGGCCACGGACGGCGCGGACCCCGATCTGGACGTGATGTTCCGCGCCGCGCACACGGTCAAGGGCAGCTCGTACATGGTGGGGCTGCCGGGCCTGGGCGACTTTGCCCACGGCATGGAGGACCTGCTGGGCGGCGTGCGCGACGGCGTGCTGCGGCTGGACGCCCCGGTGCTGGAGGTGCTGGACCTGGCCCTGATCGGCATGGACAGCCTGCTGCAGGCGGCCGAGGGGGGCAGCGCCCCGGTGGCGGGTCAGCTCGCCGCGCTCAGCTCCCAGATGGCGGCCCTGGCGGGAGGACAGACCCCGGACCACACGCCCCCGGCGCAGGCGGACAGCACTCCGGCCAGCCCCGAGGGCGGCGCACCGGCCGGCAGCCTCAGCCCGGAGGTCGCCTCGATCCGCGTGCCTGCCCGGCAGCTCGAGGGCCTGATGGATCAGCTGGGCGAACTCGTGACCGCCCGCTCCCGGCTGGGACAGAGCCTCTCGCGGCTGGACGAGCTGCAGCAGGCCATGCTGGGCAGTCAGGTTCGCTTTCAGCGCACGGTGCGCGACTTCGAGGAACGGCACCTCAACCCGGACATGGTGCGCGCGGCCGAACACCCCGCCTCCGAACCGATGGGCGGCATGGGCGACGCGAACCTGACCCAGCAGTTCGATGAGTTGGAATTCGACACGTACAACGACCTGAACATCCTGGCCCGCAGCATCACCGAGCTGAGCGCCGACTTTGCCGAGGTACGCCGCCGACTGAGCGAGACGGTGGGCGAACTGCAGGGAGAAAACGAGCTGCTGGGCAAGCTGCTGCGCCAGCTGCGCCTGGACGTGACCCAGACCAGCCGGGTCAGTTTTGCGCAGACGGCCAACCGGCTGCGGCGCTGGGCCCGCGAACACGCCGAGCGCTTCGACTTTCTGGTCGAGGGTGAGGAGGTGCAGGTGGACAGCGCCGTGCTGCAGCGCCTCATTGACCCGCTGATGCACCTGCTGACCAACGCCCTGCACCACGGCATCGGCAGCGCCGAGGGCCGGGCCGGGGCCGGCAAGAGCGGGCGCGGCCGGGTGTGGCTGCGCGCCGCCCAGCGCCAGAACTTTCTGGAAGTCAGCGTGCAGGACGACGGTCAGGGCTTGGACCTGGACACCATTGCAAGCCGCGCCCTGGAAAAGGGCCTGAGGTCCGTGCAGGAACTGGACCGCATGTCCGACGACGACCGCGCCCGCCTGATCCTGCTGCCGGGGTTGTCCACCGCGCAGGGGGTCAGCACCGTGGCCGGACGCGGCGTGGGCATGGACGTGGTGGCCACCACCGCCCGCCAGCTGGGGGGGGAGCTGCTGATCCGCTCGGTGCGCGGATCAGGCACGACCTTCACGCTGCGGCTGCCCACCACCCGGCGCATCGTGGACGTGCTGCCGGTGCGCGCCGCGGGGCATGAGCTGGGCTTTGCCGTCGGCGTGGTGCGGGCGCTGCGCGAACTGCACAGCCATGAACTCGGCATAGGCGAACACGGCTTCGAGGTGCCCTTCGAGGGCCGCAGCCTGCCGGTGGTGGATCTGCGCGCCATCTGGGGACTGGCCCCGGACGCGGAGGACGACGGCGAGCTGCACCGCCTGGTCATCCTCGCCACCCCTGCCGGAGACGTGGCGGCCCGCGTGGACAGCTTTGGGCAGATCGAGGAAGTCAGCGTGTCGCCCCTGGGCTCGCTGCTCAGCGGGCTGGAGTATCTGGCCGGCACGGCGCTGTCTGCAGCCGGAGACGCCTTCTCCCTGCTCGATCCCTCCGGCCTGATCCGCCTGGCCCGCCGCCCACAGGACTTCCTCAAGCCGCAGGCCAGCGTGGGGCAGGGCCGGGGACGCACCCGCCTGCTGCTCGTCGACGACTCGCTGAGCGTACGCAAGCTGGTGGGGCGCATGCTTGAACGCGGCGGTTACACGGTGATCACGGCCAACGACGGTCAGGAAGCGCTGGACCTGCTGCAACTTGACGCCGAGTTCGGAGCAGTGATCAGCGACCTGGAAATGCCGCGCATGAACGGTTACGAACTGCTCTCGGCGGTGCGGGGACGTCCGGCCACCGCGCGGCTGCCGCTGATGATCATGACCACCCGCGCCGGCGAGAAACACCAGCGCCTCGCCCTGCAACTGGGCGCGAACGACTACTTCACCAAGCCGGTGAACGAGGCGCTGCTGCTGCGCCGCATCGGCGACGTGCTGGCGGTGGAGGCATGACCGCTCCGATGAACGTGCCCTCGGTCCTGACCGTCCTGAACGACCCGGCACGCGCCGCCATGTACGGTCATCTGGCCCAGCTCGCCGGCGTGCAGGTGATTCAGGCCGAGGGAGCGCTGCACGCCCTCACCCAGCTGGAACGCACCCCGGTCAACGCGATCATCTGCGACACCACCCTGCCCGACATGACCGGCGAGGAGTTTTGCAGCGTGCTGGAGGGCGACGGACAGCCGGACCGCCTGCCGGTCTACCTGATTCCCAACGTGCCGGGGGACGGGGAAGCGGGCCGCGCCGGGGGTCCCGAGGTCCTGATCCGGGCCTTCGAGGGGCTGGGACTGGAGCCCGGGCGCTATCCGGTGCCGCTGAACTGCAATGCCCCGACCCAGCTCAGCGGCGAGCTGGGCGCGTTCGGACTCGCCGAATTCCTGAACTGGGTCGCCGAGCTGGGCTACACCGGCCACTGGCTGGTGACCGCCGGCGCCCCACAGCGCCCCGGACCCTGCGGGCACCTGACCATGCAGGCCGGCCGCCTGAACTACGCCGAGTTTGGCGGGCGCTCGGGCAAGGCGGCCCTGCTGGGACTGCTCGCCTGTCTGGAACAGCGGAGCGGAGGCGAGTTCCGCTTCTATCAATGCGCCCAACTGCCGGCCACCTCGCATCCCGACTTCACCCAGTCCACCTCCCGGCTCCTGATCGAGCTGGCCGTCACCCTCGACGAGGCCGCTCCCCGGGTCCGCTGAGTTCCGGTCTGGACCACGGCCCCGCACCGGGCCCCAAACACTCCATCTCCCTTTCTGCCCGCTGTACGCGGCGACCGCACAAGCCGAGGAACCGTATGCCCCAGATCTTTATCGTTGACGACAGCATCAGTGTCCGCAAGGCGCTGGAAATCACCTTCAAGCGGCATTCGCTGGGCAGCTTCAGCGCGGTCAGCGGCGAACAGGCCCTGGAAACCCTGGAGGGCCGCCCCACGGTCGACCTGCTGATGGCCGACGTGATCATGCCCGGCATGAGCGGCCTGGAACTGTGCCGCGCGGTGCGCCGCGATCCCCAGTTTCAGCACCTGCCGGTGGTGCTCATGAGCGGCAACATCGACGAGGACATCCGGCGCCAAGCCCGGGAGGTCGGAGCCAACGGCGTGCTGCGTAAACCCTTCAGCCCCGAGGAACTGATTCCGATGGTCGAGGAGCTGCTCGCCGCCGTGCCGGTGGCCGCCGCGCCGGCCGAGCCCTCCGGGGCCGAGGCCGAACCCCACGCGCCCACTCCCACCCACCTGCCCGACGGCTTCGCGCAGCTCGTGGCGGAAGCCCGTCAACGCGCGGATGTGGAAGCCGTGCTGGTGCTCGACGCACAGTTCAGCGTGGTGGCCGGGGATGAGCCCACCTCCGAGCTGGCCGCACAGTGGCCCATGTACATCCGCTTCTTCATGACGACCGCGCAGGTGGTGGGGCAGGCGCTGCTGGGCGACGAGTTGCAGGCCGTGACCCTGAGCTACGCGGGCCGGCAGGTCACCTTCCAGGTGCAGCAGGGCCACACCGTGGTCACCCTAAACCGCCGTGAAAAGACCCTGAACTGAGTGACATCAGACGGGGGCAGTCTCTCTTCGACAAGGTGGGACTGCCCCGTTTGTTCTGCGCCCCTCGGAAGCGGCGCGGGCGCGGCCCCGAGGGGTCAGCCCCACCTTGCCCCGCACAGACTGGCGTCAGCCGTCGGCCGGCAGCGTGAAGAAAAAGGTACTGCCCTGGCCGGGAGTGGATTCCAGCCACAACCGTCCTCTATGCCGCTCGATAATCCGGTGCGTGATCGACAGGCCGATGCCATTGCCCTCGTACTGATCGCGGGTGTGCAGGCGCTGGAAAATCGTGAAGATGCGTTCAAAAAACTCTGGCGCGATTCCAATGCCGTTGTCCTGCACGCTGAACTGCACTTCTCGCCCCATACGGCACGCGGTGACAGTGATGCGCGGAGCCCGTTCCGGCACGCTGAATTTGAGGGCGTTGCCAATCAGGTTCTGGAAGATCTGCCGGACCTGGGTGGGATCGCCCTGCACGGTGGGCAGCGGGAAGACCTGCAGGTCGGCGCTGGTCTGTTCGATCTGACCGTGAAGGTCCTGCACCACCTGGGCCAGCACGTCGGCGGTGTCCACCCGGACCGATGTGCGTGCGCCGGTGGTCACCCGGGAGAACGCGAGCAGGTCCTGCAGCAGGCGGGACATACGGGCGCTGCCCTCACCGATCATGCGCAGGTACAGCTCGGATTTCTCGTCGAGCTGACCGCCGTGTTTGCGCGCCAGCAGCTGCGAGAAGCTGGTCACGGTGCGCAGCGGCTCCTGCAGGTCGTGGCTTGCCACGTAGGCGAACTGTTCCAGTTCATGGTTGCTGCGGCGCAGTTCCTCGTTGGCCCGCTCGACCTGCCGCTGCGCCTCAAGGCGTTCGGTCACGTCCAGGGAAACGCCCACCACCTCGCTGACCTGCCCCTTCTCATCGCGCAGCGGCACGAACCAGGTCTCCAGCGTGATGCCGCTGGACTCAACCTGCATCAGGCCATGGGTGCTCTCGCCGGCCAGCGCCCCCGCAAGCCACGTGCCCGCCCGCAGATCCGGCTCATGCTGGAACAGGGTGGTCGCGCACTGACCCACCGCCTGCTCCGGTTGCAGGCCCAGCCGGGTCAGCAGCCGTCCTTCCGACAGGGTAAACACACCCTGGGCGTCGGTGGCGAACAGCAACAGCGGCGCATTCTCGGCCACCACCTTGAGGTAGTGCTGCGTGCGGTCCAGTTCCCTGAGCGCCTGCGCGCCCTCCAGCGCCAGCCCCAGGCTATAGACCACGGTGTCCAGCATGGCCCGGTCTGTCTCTGACCACCGGCGTCGCCCGAACAGGGCCACAGCGAAAACGCCGCGCACCTCTCCCCGGACCGTCACCGGCAGGGTGGCAGTCGCTCCGATGTGCCGCACGTGCTCGTGCAACTGATCGGTATCCAGGTCGTAGACATCCTGGTAATACGGCTGATGGCTGGTATACGGTACGTTCAGATTCTGCGCACTGTCCAGCGGCAACCCCGCATCCAGGGCGGCCTGCAGCTCAGCATGACGCAGATCCCCGCTCTGGGACTTGACGCGCCACAACGGTCCCTCGGGTTCGTAGTAGGTGGCTGCGCCGTCGGGCAACAGCGAGCGCACCACGTCCTGGGCGCGGTGAATCAGGGCGTATGGATCGCCGTGCAGGGTCAGGCGGCGCGTCAGGTCCGCAAAGGCCTCCAGCACGCGCGTCCGCGCGGCCAGCTCGGCATTCTGCACCTGCAACTGCCGGGCATCCTCGGCGCGCTCCAGTGCCAGCCGCAGGCTGCTGCCCACGGCGCGGAACACAGCCTGCTCCCGCTCACTCCATTCTCCGGCCCGCTGAATGCCCATGGCCAGCATTCCGCGGGCTTCTTCGGCCACAAAGCAGGGATACAGGGCCACCGCTCCGTAACTCTCGGTCTGCGCCACTTCCTCGTAGCCCGCGTCCCAGCCCGGAATAAACAGGACATCCCGGCTATCCACGGCCCGGGCAAAACTGGGAGCCTCCGGCGCCACGCCCGCCGTGATGGAGGCGACCACCTCCGGCGTAAGGTCATCCGACCAGACCCGCGCCTTCCACAGACCATCGGTCCGTTCGTAATACGCCACGCTCAGGTCGCCCAGGGTGGCACGCAGAACGTCCACCGCGTGGGTGGCGAGTTCCAAGCCCTGACTGGTACCCGCCGAGACTTCCGTGAAAGCCACAAAGGCGTCCAGAGCGGCGCGGCGTTCTTCCAGTTCACGGGTGCGCTTGGTCCGGACACGCAGTTCGTCCGCCACGCGGACCCGGTCCAGGGCGAGCGCTCCGTGGGCCGCCAGAAGATGCAGGGCCGCGGGCAGCGCGCGGTCCGCTGGCGCGTCCTGGGCCTGGGCCGCGCCGAGGTCGAGGACGAGCGCCCCCAGCAACTGCCCCGCCATGCTCAGCGGTACGACGGTACAGGGGCCCGCAGTCCCGGAGGACTGAACCTCTGGCGGCCACGCTTCAACGGCAGCCCGCAGGGTGGCCAGGCACGCCGGCCCACCCAACCCCGCTTCCTGTTCCTGAAAGGCCACAGTCTCCAGCCCACCGGCCGATTCATCCAGCAGGAAGACGGCCCCCGCCGCCGCCCCGGTCAGGTCCAGGGCGCCGCTCAGCAGGGTCTCTCCGACGCTGCTCCGGGTGGAGGCCGCAGAGACCTGCAGGGCCAGTGTCAGGAGACGCTGGGCTGCCGCGTCAGAATTTTGTTCTGGAGGGGAAATATGGGTCATGTGGAGGGGGCCGAGCTTCAGCCACTATAGGGCCTGCCCCCCAGTGGCCGGGTCGGGGCTGGTTTCACGTCGGTCCCGACCCCTCCGGCCACAGGTCAGTGCCGGGCCATGAACGCCAGGACCTGCCGGTTGAAGTCCTCCAGCCGCTCCACGGTGGGGATGTGGCCGGTGCCCGGGTAGGTGATGAACTCCGCCCCCGGAATGCTGGCGGCCAGATGCTGCCCGTTCTCGTAGCGCACCAGGGGGTCGGCGTCCCCGTGGACCACCAGCGTCGGCACGGTCAATCCGGCCAATTCGGCGGTCACGTCATGGGTCCGCGTGGAGCGGAACTGCCGGGCGTACTGCTCGGGCGTCTGCGGGCGGTACCCGGCATTCGCGGCGATGGCGTCGGCGGCCCGCGGATGGGCGTCCAGAAAGCCGGGGGCCATCATCAGGCCATAGGTGCGCCGGGCGCGCTCGCCGGGAGAGAGCGTGAAATCGGGGCGCAACGACTCGAGCCCCGCCGGGTCCGGCCTGACATGACCCTCTCCCCCGGCCGAGGTGCTGACCAGCGTGAGGCTGCGCACCAGTTCGGGCCAGCGCACGGTCAGATTTAAGGCGATGAAGCCCCCCATGCTGATGCCCACCACATGCGCGGGCGCGGCGTCCACGGACCGCAGGAAGGCGGCGGCATCATCGGCCTGATCGGTGGTGGCGTAGTCGGCCTCGGCGGGATCGCTGTCGCCGGTATCGCGGTGGTCTATCGCAAAGCTGCGGTACTTTTCCCCGAACACCGGCAGCTGCCCGCGCCAGCCCAGGCGGTTGCTGCCCAGCCCGGTCAGAAACAGGACGTTGCCCTGTGGCTGTTCGGGGCGGACCTCGTCGTAGGCCAGGGTGCGGGGACCGATATTGCACAGGCGGGGTTCGGGAATCTTCGGGTGTGCAGCGGACATCAGAACCACCTGTCTTGCATCTCGTGCGTGGTGGCGTCGGCGCTCGCCAGCAGTTCGGCGTGAAACTCGATCCTGGGCAGCTCATAGACGGCAAAGAACCGGGCGGCCTGCAACTTCCCCTGGTAGAAATCAGCGTCGTCACTCTTGGCCTGCGGCAGGGCGCGGGCGGCCGTTGCGGCCTGCCGCAGCCACATCCAGCCCACCACCGTGTGCCCCAGCATCTCCAGCGCGCTGTTGGCATTCGCCAGAAAGAGGTCCGGTCCGAGGTCCGTGGCGCGGCCCAGGATGGCCTTTAGGGCGCTCTGGTTGTGCTTCAGCGCCGTGGCCAGGGCGGCGCGAATCTCATCGAGTCCTTCGAGCTGCTGGGCTTCTTGCAGGTCCGCCTCCATCCGGGAGAGCAGAATTTCCAGGCCGCGCCCACCCGCCTGCGTCAGCTTGCGGCCCAGCAGATCGTTGCCCTGAATGCCCTCGGTGCCCTCGTGGATAGGATTCAGGCGGTTGTCACGGTAGTACATCTCGACCGGATAGTCGCGGGTGTACCCGGCCCCGCCCATGACCTGAATCGCGTCACTCAGGGCTTCCTGACTGTATTTGCTGGGCCACGACTTCACGATGGGGGTGAGCAGGTCAAGCAGCAGGCCCGTATCGGCGCGCTGCTCTTCCCGCCCGGTTTGCAGGTCATCCACCAGACTGGACGCGTACAGGCCCAGCGCCAGTCCCCCCTCCACAATGGCCTTCTGACGCAACAGCAGACGTTTGACGTCCGCATGGCCGATGATCGGGATGGCCGGACTGTGCGGGTCTTTGTTGCTCGCGAGGCGGCCCTGCGCGCGCTCACGGGCGTATTCCAGGCTGGCGAGGTATCCCGCGTAGCCCAGCATCACCGCGCCCATGCCGACGCCGATGCGGGCCTCGTTCATCATGTGGAACATCTGCCGCAGGCCCTGGCCCGGCTCGCCGACGAGTTCACCGATGGTCTCGCCGCCCTCGCCGAAATTGAGCAGTGTGTTCGTGGTGCCCCGGTAGCCCATCTTGTGGTTGAGCCCCGCCAGCACGACGTGGTTGCTCTCGCCGGGTGTGCCGTCCTCACGAATGCGGTAACGCGGCACCAGAAATAGGCTGATGCCCCGCACCCCGGCCGGACCGCCCTTGATGCGGGCCAGAACCAGGTGGACGATGTTCTCGCTCAGCTCGTGCTCGCCGCCCGAGATCCACATCTTGCTGCCCGACAGACTGTAGGTGCCGTCCTCCCGGGGCGTGGCGGTGGTCGTGATGTCGGCCAGCCCCGAGCCGGCGTGCGGCTCCGAGAGCGCCATGGTGCCGAACCAGCGGCCCTCGATCAGCGGAAGCATGTACCGGCGCTGCTGCTCGGGCGAGGCGAATTCGCGCTGCAGATTGGCATTGCCGATGGTCAGGAAGGGATAGCCGCTGCTGCCGACGTTGGCCGCCTGAAAGTGGGCCTGCACCGCCTGCAGGATCACCCACGGCAGTTGCAGGCCGCCCAGTTCCTCGTCGTGGTGGGCACCAAAAAATCCGGCCTCGCGAAAGGCCTTCATGGCCTCGGCCACGCCGGGCACCAGCTGGACCTTGCCGTCCACCACGTGCGGCTCGTTCAGGTCCGCCTCGCGGGCGTGGTTGGCAAAGTACCGGTCGGCCACGTTGTACGCCAAGTTCAACACGTCCTCGTACACCTCGCGGCTGTGGTCGGCGAAGCGGGGACGCTCGGGCAGGGCGGCGCTGTTCAGCACCTCGAACAGTTGAAAGCGCAGGTCGCGTTTGCTCAGAAAGGGGGCCATGTCAATTCTCCTTCGTCACACAGGACGGCTTTACACAGGGCAATTTCACGGGGCGGGTGTCCGCGCACGTCTACTTTGAACGTTGGCGTTAATATAGGCCATTCACCTGATTTTCTCGCCCCCATTCTCCGGAGGTTCTGCCCATGCGTGCCCTTATCTGCCAGACGTTTGACCAGCCCGAAGCCCTGAGTGTCCAGACCCAGCCCGACCCCACCCCCGGCCCCGGCGAGGTGGTGATGGAAGTCCGCGCCGCCGGCGTGAACTATCCCGATGCCCTGATGGTCATGGGGCAGTACCAGATCAAGCCCCCGCTGCCCTTTATCCCCGGCGCGGAGGCGGCGGGTGTGATTGTGGCCGTCGGGGAGAACGTGAGACACCTGCATGTCGGACAGCGGGCGGTGGCCTTTACGGGGACAGGCGCCTTCGCCTCGCACCTCAAGGCGGATGCGGGGGCGGTGATGCCGCTGCCCGACGGACTGGACTTCGAGGTCGCCGCGACCCTGCCCCTGGCCTACGGCACGACCATGCACGCGCTGGTAGACCGTGCCCGGCTGCAGGCGGGTGAGACGCTGCTGGTGCTGGGCGCGGCGGGCGGTGTGGGGCTGGCGGCGGTGATGATCGGCAAGGCGCTGGGCGCCCGGGTGATCGCAGCGACCGGCAGCGACGAGAAGCTGCAACTGGCCCTGGACCACGGCGCAGACGAGGGCTTCAATTACGCCAGCGAGGACCTGCGCGAGCGCATCAAGGCCTTGACGGACGGCAAAGGGCCGGATGTGATCTTCGATCCCGTGGGCGACCGCTACGCCGAGCCGGCCTTCCGCAGCATCGCCTGGGGTGGACGTTATCTGGTGGTGGGCTTTGCGGGCGGTGAGATTCCCAGGTTGCCGCTGAACCTGCCGCTGCTCAAGGGGGCCTCGCTGGTGGGCGTGTTCTGGGGCGAGTTTGCCAAACGCGATCCGGCCGCCAACGCCCGCAACCTCGCGCGGCTCTCGGGCTGGGTCCTGGAGGGCCAGGTCCGGCCGCTGGTCAGCGAGCGTTACACGCTCGAACGCGGCCCGCAGGCCATGCGCGACCTGCTGGAACGCCGCGTGACCGGCAAGGTGGTCATTACGCCTTGAGCGCCCCACCGCCGGAGCTGTACACCACTGCCGAACTGGCCCGCGAGGCGGGCGTGACCCGCCGCACCGTCATGCACTACGCCGAGCTGGGGCTGCTCACGCCCGATCTGGTCACGGCCTCCGGGCGGTCCCTGTACGGCCCCTACTCGCTGCGGCTGCTGCGCGACCTGATCGACATGCGCGCCCTGGGCATGACCCTGGAAGAAGCCCGGGACATGGTGATCTTGCGCCGCGCCACCCACGACATCCAGGGCAACTACCGGCGTGACTGGCGCCGGGAGGACGTACCGCTGGATGACCTGCGGCTTCAGGCCCTGCAGACCCGCCTGCGTGCCATCAACGCCGCCTATGCGCGGCAGGCCGACAACCTGGCCCGTTTCGACCGCTGGCTCACCAAACGGTTCACCGGGGGGACGGGACACGAGCACGGGATCGAGGGGTCCGGCGAGGAGTAGACCGGCCCCGGACCGCCGCCTGCTTTGTCCCGAAACACGCCGCGCCCGACACAAACCGCCTGAGTTGTCCGGTAATCCGGTGATAACGCAGCGCCGCCTGCAGGCCACCTTTTCAGGAAGCGGTGGCCTGCAGGTGCTGAAGGTGGAGCAGCAACTCGGCCGTGAATTCCGTGAGCAATCCGTCCACCTTGGCCTTTGAGGCGGCGCGCGTGATCTCCTGAGGATCCGGCTGACCGACGATCATGCCCATGCGCAGCAGGGCGTATTCGCTGACGCTCAGGCGTTCGCGCAGCAGGAACTGCAGCGTCTTGAGCGCCGCGTCTACCTGGGCCTCAAGCGGCTGTGGATCGTCGGTGGCCTCAACCAGGGTGGGCATGTACGAGGGGGCCACCACCCGCCGCTCTCCCCCCTCGGCGGCGGCTTCAGGATATTTGTTGTCCTGATCGCGAATGACATCGACAAGCACCGCCGAGCGGTTGCGCGCCTTGTATCCGCCGTCCAGCAACCGGCGAAACTTTTCCAGGCGACGGCGCACATGGTCCTCGCCGTACTCCAGAACCAGTCGGCGGGCCACCGCCGCAGAGACGCGGTGCCGCGCGAGTTCGGCGATTAGAGGGCCGTCGGGCACCGGTGACGCGGCCAGAACGTCAAGATCGGCGAAGCGGTAGGTCAACTGCTGCTTTTGCCCCCGGCCCTCGTATTCCACGGCGCTGAGGTAGTGGCGCTCCATCAACTCCTCGTGCGCTCCCTGCAGGGTCGAGCGAATCTTGTTGCTGCGGCGGTCCACGATCTTGCAGGCCTCGGCCCACTCGATCAGGTTGACCGTGAAGGAGGGCAACGGCTCACGCGGGTCTTCCGGGGGATAACGCCGGGCGTCCAGCAGGCGGTACAGCGCCCGCGTCAGGGGCCGGTCCAGACTGGTCAGAAACTCCAGGTCCAGGGGCTTGGTGTAGCGCGCCCGGATGGACTTGACGATGGGTTCGGCCAGCCGGATCTTGAGGGTGCTGCTGCGGCTCAGGCCAAGGTCCTCATCCCCGCTGGTGAACTCCAGGGCCTCCAGATAATTGAAAGTCACGGTGGTCCAGTTGCCCCGGCGGTGGTCCCGCCACGCCTCGGAGGCGGTGTAGGTGGCCGTTCTCAGCCGGAAAAGCGTCTGGCGCAGATTCTGGTAATAGCGACCCGAGTCGTGCAGTCCGGCGCGCTTGAGGATCTGATACGCCGTGGTGTGCAGGACACCGTCTTCCGGACAGCCGTCCTCGACGTACAGGTCAATCAGGGCAGTGGAGATGTCTCCGTCCAGGCCATGCGGAACCCCACCGTACTTGGGCACGGCGTCACAGCTCAACCGTGCTGGCCGTCCCTCGACATGAAAGTCGATGGTCCATGACGTGAAGGTCTCCGGGACGCGCTCCTGAATACTGATCAGGCCCAGACGACCAACATTCGCCTCATCAATTCGCGAGATCTCTTTGGGAGACGCGGGGGTGGACTTCTGGGAACGCTTGCTGCGTGTCAACGCCTCGGGCCTCCTGTTCAGATACCCGCCATGATACCCGTCTGGGCCCCTGCGGAGCCATACCGGACAACTCAGGCGATTGAACAATCTCCACTGCCGGACAACTCAGGCGATCGGGCCAGACCAATCCGGATGTGGAATGGAAAGAGTCCCACCAGACCGAGGTTTTTTGTTTTCCGCATCGAGGCACGGATTGTGCAGAAGCCAATCCAGACCATTACCGGACAACTCAGGCGGTTGGGCCGGGAACTACCGGACAACTCAGGCGGTTGAGGCGGAAAACTACCGGACAACTCAGGCGGTTTGCAAAAACGCCTACCGGACAACTCAGGCGGTTGAGGCGGAAAACTACCGGACAACTCAGGCGAAACTACCGGACAACTCAGGCGAAACTACCGGACAACTCAGGCGAAAAACCTGAAAAATGCCGTGTTCATCGTGTTCTGGTCTGCCCCCTGATGATGATCATCATGTAGTTATAAAAGCTTTTATTCTTAAAAGATCAACATCAGGGGCGATCTGCGGCATAGAGGAAACACCGGGAAACTTCAAACAGGGTCTAAATAAAGGTGCTTCTCGATCGCCTGTTGCTGGACGCTATAGGCCGTCAGAGCTGATTATCTGCCGGTTAAGTCAAGCCCTCAGAAGGCGCTTGAAGCCTTTAGAATGGGGTAGCCCGACTGTGATACCTGCCGACCCATCCGAGGCCCCTTCTTGACGCTCCTGTGAGCCGGAAGACCGAACTCCAACCAGTGGCTTCAGGGCACCACCGAGACCCAGTGCTCTGGAATGTTTTCCCAGTCCGGTTCAGGGCTCATCACGCTGATGAAGGTCGTAACAATTTCCGGGTCGAAGTGCAGTCCCGCCTGAGCCTCGATTTCCTGCAGGGCGCTGGTGGAAGTCCAGGCCGCCTTGTAGGGACGCTCGCTGGTCAAGGCGTCATAGACGTCGCACACAGCAAATACCCGAGCCAGCAGCGGAATATCTGCACCGCGCAGCGCATCTGGATAGCCTGTACCATCCCAGCGTTCGTGGTGGGAACGGACGACCTGCAGCGCCTCGTTGGACACACCGGGAATGTGCCGCGCGAGCACTTCACCGGTCACGGTGTGCTGGCGCATGAGGATCCATTCGGTGTCCGTCAGCCGGCCGGGCTTGAGCAGCACGGTATCGGGAATGTGCACCTTGCCCAGGTCGTGCAGGTAGGCTCCCTCACGCAGGGCCAGCTGCTGCGGCCCGGTCAGGTTCAGGTGCTGGGCCAGCCGCGCCGCCAGCTGCACGACCCGCTGCGTGTGGCCGCTGGTCTCGAAATCTCTGGCCTCCAGAATCAGTCCCAGGGCCAGCAGGGTACCCTCGCGGGCGCGTTCAAGTTCCTGGATGTACGCGACCCGTTCCAGTGCAGTCGCGCTGTGAGCCACCAGACTGCGGGCGAGGTGGGCATCGTCCTCCCCAAAGGGCCGCGGGCGGATCATGGTCAGAACACCCAGGAGCCCGCGCTGACCGATCAGTGGGGCGGCCAGCATCGAGCCGCCCGTGAGGTACACGGGCCGGTAGACCCTGGAGTCCTGGGTAATGTCCGAAACCCGCATGACATCTCCGGCATTTGCGGCGGCCCAGGCCAGTCCCTGGCCCCTGGGCAGAACAATCTGGCCTTCTCCCTCGGGCAGACCCAGGATGTCGCGTGAGGCGAGCTGCCCGAGCTGAGCGTCGTGGGCCAGGAAGACCACCTGCTCGGCGTCCAGCAGCGTGCAGGTCATGTGGGTGATGGCCGAGATGATGGCGGCCTGGTCCGGGGCGTCGCGCAGCGCCACCGTGATGCGTGCCAGGGCCTCCAGCTCGCGCCGCCGCTGCGCTTCCCGCTGGTGGCGTGCGTGGGCCGCGAGGAGGACGGCGGCCTGCGCCCCGAAGGCCGTGGCGGTGGCCTGCGCCCGCGCGCCCATCCCCCCCGCATCCGACAGACGGTCCACGTTGAGGAAGGCGACGACGTGGCCGTCCACCGCCACCGGAACTCCCAGGCTGGCCCCGAGCTCTGTGATGCGCCCGGCCTGTTCGTAGGTCTCCTGCTCTGCCGAATTGTGGTCGATGGCGCTGGAAGCGCGGGTGGCCTGGATCACCTCGGCGCCGCGCAGCACGCGGGCTTGCCCACTGGTCCAGGCGGCTTCAGAACGGGCATACCATGCCTGTTGCGCGGCGGGAGAATGGCGCCGGCCCAGCAACAAATCGTCGAACCCCACCTGCGCCCGCAGCACGAAGTCGCCGTCCTCCTCCACGTACAGCGTGCCTGCCTCCGCCTCGGGCACGCTGCTGATGGCGACGCGCAGCAGGGTGTGCCAGTCCTCGGCCTGCGGTTCATGGTTCATGGACAGCAGTTCGAGGGTCTCCCGGACGGCCGTCCAGGGGTCGGCCTCCGCTCCCTGGGTGCGCAGAGCGTCCGACTGAATCACCAACCGGTCGCGGCCCGCGGCCTTGGCGGCGTACAGTCCGGTGTCGGCCCGCGCCAGGGTCTGCAGGGGGGATTCTCCGGCCAGATGGGCGCTGAGGCCGCCCGAAAGGGTGACTTTCGGTTCTCCCGCCGGTCCCCTGTCCAGGATGCGCACGGCGTTCAGGCAGCGTGCAGCGATCTGCTGCGCCTGATCAGGGGAGAGAAAACGCATCAGCACGGCGAATTCCTCGCCACCGATGCGGAACACCGCGTCGCCGGGCTGCGCCGCTCCGCCCAGCGCCCCGGCGACCCGTTTGAGGACGAGGTCACCGATGGCGTGTCCCAGCCGGTCATTGACCTTCTTGAAGTGGTCGATGTCCATGACCAGCAGGTGGTCACCCGGCGCGAGGCCGGCCAGCGCCTGATCGAACTGCCGGCGGTTGCCCAGACCCGTCAGGGCGTCGGTCTGGGCCTGCTCGCGGTAGATGTGGCTGGCCTGCAGCAGGCGCAGGCGCGACTGGATGACCAGCAGCGCCAGCACGAAGCCCAGGCTGTTGGCGACGAGCAAAAGCAGGGCCTCGCGGAGCGACCCCGCCGAACGCTCCAGCGCCGCTCCGCCCGTCAGCAGGGGCTCCAGCATCACCGGCGAGAACAGCAGGGGCACCGTCCACCACAGCCGGCGGTCATGGCCGGCCGACCGACGCGACACCCGGCCCACCAGCGCCGAGGTCACGAGCACGCCGGCGGTGGACAGCAGGGGCGCCGCCTCCACCCCGCTTCCCTGCACCAGAAACAGCCACAGGAGAACGGGCAGGGCCGCCAGCGCGCCCCACCACGGGCCGT
The DNA here is from genome assembly GCF_014647075.1 of Deinococcus aerophilus. Taxonomy (NCBI): domain Bacteria; kingdom Thermotogati; phylum Deinococcota; class Deinococci; order Deinococcales; family Deinococcaceae; genus Deinococcus; species Deinococcus aerophilus. Next base: position 136,969 of record NZ_BMOM01000002.1, read on the forward strand.
AGGTGGTGGCCATCAGGGCAACCGGAACGAGGCGCAGGTCCAGCGGCAACTCCGCAGTAGGCACGGACGGAACCGTGATCAGCATCAGGCCCGCCACCCCGCCGGCCACGCTGCGTCCCACCCTGTTCACCAGCTGATGGCGGGGCGGCCAGTCCCGGAACAGCAGGCTGCCCGCAAACGCCAGCAGCGTCACGAGGCCGAGGTGGATGATCAGCAGGGTCAGCATGGGGAGGTCTGCACAAACCGCCAGATTCGCCAGCCTAACAGCCGTGGACGGCGGACCACTCCGGGATTTTTCACTCCGGGGTGGTTCACCCACCCCCCCCAGATTCGGACGATGTTCCTGTTCCGGGCGACTCCTGTCTGGTGTGTGTGGTGACGGCCCGGCCCGGCAGGCTCAACGCCGCTGTCCGGAGCCAGAACAACGCCCACGCCCGTTGCGGGACCCGGGCCGCCCCGGGGGTGGGAGCGGCCGGGCAGCAGGTTAATGTCCGGCAAGCAGAGGCAGGGCCAGTGCGAGCAGCTCATCGGGCGCATCGAAGTGGTGCCGGCCCACAAGGGGCGGTACGCCGTGGGCGACGCCGGGCCACTGCTGCGTCAATACCAGCGACTGCTGATGAAAAGCGGCCGATTCCAGTTCACCCACCGCCACCACAAACGGTGCGGGGCTGGTGGGCGGCGTGAAGGCTGGGCTGAGCGAGGTGGCCTGCGCCGCTGAAAGCTGAAGAACCGGTTGCAGTTCGGTCAGGCGCAGCGGCCCCAGATCATACAGCCCGCTGATGCCGATGCCGCCCGCCAGGGCCACGGGCGGCAGGCCGTGCTCGGCCCAGCGGGTGGCATGCACCATGGCAGCGAGGTGGCCGCCGGCGGAATGACCGGCCACGATCAGTGGCTCCGGGAACTCCTGCGCCACCCGGACCGTGGCCCGCCGGGCCTGATCCACGATGTGGTCCAGCGTGACGGCGGGCATCAGGTCATAATCCATGACCGCCACCCGGAGTCCTGCCGCCAGCAGGGGTGGGGCCAGGTAGGAAAAGTGGTCCCGGTGGAAAGCCTGCCAGTAGCCGCCGTGAATGAACAGCACCGTGGCGCGTGCGCCCTCCTCCGCGAAGATGTCGAGCCGCTCCTGCGCCCCCGGGCCATAGGCGAGCACCTGTGGCGGATGCGCGGCCCGCGCTGCGGCGCTGTCCTGCGCCCACGCCTTAAAGTAGGCGGCGGCCTGCGGCACACGCTGGCTGGGCATGTACTCCTGGTTGATGGCCGCGTCGAACACGGCGGCGTAGGCCTCTTCGGGCAGGGAGGCATCGGACAGGGATTCAGGCGTATGGGACATGACAGCGCAAGGCCTCCAATCGGGCGGTGCAGGGCGACAGAAACGGGGGCACGGACATTCGCGGCGGCAGAGAATCGCCCGCCATCTTCGGGCGTCTGCCGCCGGGCTGTCAACGCTGCCGGGCCGCGCGGCTCCGGCACTTCATGTGCGGGCCCCACACAGGGTGTCAGAGTTGCGACAGGCCGGTTTTGTCAGCGTGGAAGCGCGATTCGAACTCTGGGTCACTGGAAGGATGTGGGGAAAAACCTGTGAACCAAGAGCTGCTGCTCAACTTCTGTCTGCTGGTCACGCTGAGTTATCTGCTCAGCGTGACCTACCGGAGTTGGACAGAGCCGAGGTGTGGCCGCCCCATGCTGCTGCGTCTCGCGTTCAAGGCCGTCATGGCGCTGATTCTGCTGAGTTTTCCCGCGCATCTGCAAACGGGAGTCATCATTGACCTGAGGACCGTTCCAGTGGTGATGGCGACCCTGCGCTATGGCCCGGGGGCCGGGCTGCTCGTCGCGTTGCCGGTGCTGCTGTACCGGGCCGTGCTGGGCGGGGTGGGTGTGCCGGTGGCGGTGATCAGTCTCCTGAGCGTCATCGTGGTGGTGTCTGTGCTGCGCCGCCGGTGGCATCTCGCGGAGGCTGCCGGCGACGTGCCCAGGACCCTGGCTCTGGCGGCCACCATGTTTGCGCCCAATCTGCTGTCCCTGCCGCTGCTCACCAGCAGCCTGACGTTGTTTAACCAGATCTACCTGCCCCTCCTGACACTGAATCTGGCCGGATTCTTCACGGCCAACTCGATTGTGCAAAGCCGCCTGCGGCTGCTGCGGCTGACCGCCAGTTTCCGCGAGCAGGCCCATCAGGACCAGCTTTCCGGACTGGCCAACCGCCGGCAGTTTGACCGCGACATCTGCCGGGCCGGGCCGGGCGACCTGCTGTTGATGATCGATATCGATCATTTCAAGAGCGTCAATGATACCTACGGTCATGCCGAAGGCGACCGCGTTCTCGTCGGGGTGGGTCAGGCCCTGCAGTCGGCGCTGCGCCAGCATGATGTGGCCTACCGCTACGGCGGTGAGGAATTCACCGCCATCGTGCGGCGGGTATCGGGCCGACCGCAGGACGTGGCAGAGCGCATCCGGCGCCACCTCGCGGCCCAGCGCTTTGCCAATCTGGGCGACCGGGGCATCACCGTGTCGGTGGGGGTGTCGGCCTGCGGCGAGGTGACGGCGGCAGAGACCGTCCAGCGGGCCGATGAAGCGCTGTATGCGGCCAAACGGGCCGGACGCAACCGGGTACAGGTCTGGGCCAGCGCTCTGGAATCCGGGAGTCAACACGAGGAAGTGGTCCCAGCGGACAGGATCCAACGGGAGTCGGCCCCCTGAGGGCAGCTGGCCGTGGGTACCCGAGGCAGAAGAACAGCGGGCGGGGGGCTTCCGGTGGCCTCCCCGGCCCCCGCCTCTAGCGCGCCAGCTTGAGCAGCCGCACCAGCTCGGTGGGCTCGTCCCCGCGGGCGCGGCACATCTCCACATACGTTTCCAGGATCACATCTCCGCTGGCCTGGAAAGCACTCTTGGCGCTGGCATACACCGTCATCACCTCCACACAGCCCTTCTCCTCCTCCACCATCTTCTGAAGGCCCCGGATCTGTCCTTCCAGGCGGCGCAGACGGTTGAGGATCTTCGTCTTCTCGGCTTCACGGTCACTGACGGGAACGGTCATGGTCACGCTTCAGTATACCCCCTGGGGTATTTGACAGAATAGGGGGAGGGGGTATATGCTGTCGCCATGTACTTCAAACGCTTCTACGACACGGACCTCGCACAGGCCTCGTACATGGTGGGTTGCCAGAAAACCGGTGAATGCTTGGTGGTCGATCCGGTGCGTGACATTGCCCAGTATCTGGAAGAGGCGCGGGCCCAGAAGCTGCGCGTCACCCACGTCACCGAGACGCACATTCACGCCGACTTCCTGTCCGGCAGCCGCGAACTCGCGCAGGCCACCGGCGCCAAACTGCTGCTCTCGGGCGAGGGCGGCGAGGGCTGGCAGTACGGTTACGACGACGGCAACGTGCAGACCCTGCACGGCGGCGACAGCTTCATGGTGGGCAATGTCCGCCTGGGAGTGCTGCACACCCCGGGCCACACCCCCGAACACCTGAGCTTTGTGGTCACCGACACTCCCCGGGGCGACACGCCCAGCATGGTGCTGACCGGCGACTTTGTGTTCGTGGGTGACCTGGGCCGCCCGGACCTGCTGGATGAGGCGGCCGGCGGCACAGACACCCGCTTTGAGGGCGCGCGGCAGATGTTTGCCAGCCTGCGCGACCAGTTTCTGACCCTGCCCGATTACGTGCAGGTCTGGCCCGGTCACGGCTCGGGCAGCGCGTGTGGCAAGTCCCTGGGCGCGGTGCCCACCACCACCGTCGGCTACGAGCGGGCCCTGAGCTGGTGGGGCAAGCTCGTCGAGCAGGGTGACGAGAAGGCATTTACCGAGGAACTGCTCGCCGGGCAGCCTGACGCCCCGCTGTACTACGGACGTATGAAGACCGAGAACCGCGATGGCCCCGCCGTGCTGGGCGAGGTTGGTGCGCTGCCGGAGCTGGACGCCGGAGCCGTACAGGCGAAACTCGCTGGGGGTGCCCGCCTCGTCGATACCCGCAGCCGCGATGCACATCAGGCCGCCGCACCCGTGGGCAGCGTCAACATCCCGGACGGCAATACTTTCGAGACCTGGGCCGGATGGCTGCTGAAGCCGGGCGAGCTGATCCTGCTGGCGAGCCCTGAGCGTGCCACAGAGCTGCGCCGCAAGCTGTGGATGGTCGGCCTCGATCAGGTCGTGGGGTTCATCCCCAGCGCCGCCGAGCTGCCCACTGCCCCCGCCCTGCCCTTCCCGGCAGCCGAACTGCCGGCCCACCAGGGTGCCCTGATCCTGGACGTCCGCAACAAGACCGAGCACCATGACGGCGCGATTCCGGGCAGCCAGCAGCTTCATGCCGGACGCCTTGCGTGGCAGCTGGGCCAGCTTCCGCAGGACCGCGAGATCGTCGTGCACTGTCAGGGCGGAGCCCGCAGCGCGGCCGCCGCCAGCCTGCTGCGCGCCGAGGGCTTCAACGTGACCGAGCTTGCCGGAGGCTACGAAGCCTGGGCGAACAGCCAGCGCAACCCACAGACGGCATAACACACTCTTTCCGGAGGCGGCCTCCACATTGCCGTCTCCGTTTTCATGTCAGGAGAACCCCATGACTTATCAGGATATTTTTACTGCAGAACTGGAGCAGAACAAGCGCAACGGCGCCCGCCTCGTGGACGTGCGGGAGCGCGACGAGTACGTGGCGGGACACATTCCCGGGGCCCAGAACCTGCCCCTGAGCGAACTGCGGGGGCGTGAAGACGAGATCGAACCCGGCACGGTGCTGATCTGCGCGAGCGGCAACCGCTCCTCGCAGGCGGCGGCCTACCTGGTCAGCCTGGGCAAGACCGGCCTGATGAACCTCTCGGGCGGTACGGTGGCCTGGAGCCGCGAGGGCCGCGAACTGACGGGAGGCGAGCAACCGTGATCTTCGCGTGGATCGGGGCCGCCCTGATTGGACTGAGTCTGGGGTTGCTGGGATCGGGCGGCAGCATTCTGACTGTACCGGTGCTGGTCTATCTGGTGGGAGAACCGGAGAAACTGGCCATTGCGGAGAGTCTGGCCATAGTGGGCGGCATCAGCCTGTTTGGAGCCATTCCCTATGCGCTCAAGAAGAAGATTGACTGGCGCTCGGTGCTGTGGTTCGGGATTCCCGGCGTGCTGGGGACCTACGGGGGCGCGGCGCTGAGTGTCTACCTCTCCGGTGTGGTGCAACTGCTGCTGTTCGCCGGTGTGATGCTGCTGGCCTCGGTCATGATGTTCCGCCCCACGGCGGTGGAACCTGAGAACGCCGTCGCCCACCAGCGCTCACCTGTGAAGATTGCGCTCGAGGGGCTCGGTGTCGGGATTCTGACTGGCCTGGTCGGCGTTGGTGGCGGCTTCCTAATCATTCCTGCCCTGGTGCTGCTGGGTGGGCTCCCCATGGGTCTCGCGGTGGGTACCAGTCTGCTGATCATTGCTGCCAAGAGCTTTGCCGGGTTCTACAAGTACATGCATGTGCTCGCTGAACAGAACCTTTCGATGAATTGGGGACTGATTGGGCTCTTCACGGCCATCGGGATCGCGGGCAGCTTCCTGGGTGCCCGGGTGGGCAAGAACATTTCCAATGCGAGCCTGAAACGCGGCTTTGCGGGCTTCCTGGTCGTGATGGGCCTGTATGTGCTGGCCACCAACGTTCCGAAGGTGTTGCACCCCGCTCCGTCTATTGAGGCGCGTCCCGCCGGCTCTTCCGCGCACTGACCTTCTGTGCCTGACCGTGGGCCCTTCCGGGTCCCGGTTTCTTTTTTGAGGTGATTTATGACTGAATTTCTCGATGTTCTGCGTTCTCCCTGGCCCTGGTATGTCGCCGGTCCCCTGATCGGCCTGATGGTGCCGCTGCTGTTGTGGCTGGGCAACAAGGGGTTTGGCATCAGCGCCAACCTGCGCCACGCCTGCGCCATTCTGCTGCCGGATCCTGTGAAGCCCAACTTCTTCCGTTACAACTGGCGTGCCGAGAAGTGGAACCTGGTGTTCGCCGCCGGTCTGCTTCTGGGCGGTCTGGTGGCCGGCGGCCTGCTCGCCAACCCGGAGCCGACACAGCTCAGCGCGGCGGGCGTGCAGTCCATTCAGGACCTGGGCGTGCAGGTGCGGCCCGGCCTGGTGCCCGCTGAACTCAGCGACCTGTCCCGGCCCGGCGTGTGGCTGCTGCTGGCGGTCTCGGGGCTGCTCGTGGGCTTCGGAACCCGCTATGGGGGCGGCTGCACCAGCGGTCATGCCATCACGGGCCTGAGTACCCTGCAACTTCCCTCCCTGGTTGCCACCGTGTCCTTTTTTGTGGGCGGCATCCTCAGCGCGAATTTCATTCTTCCCCTGTTCCTGGCGGTAATCCTGTGACCACGAAATCCATGTCCGACATTCCGGGCGTTCACTCGGAAGCGTCCACCCCCCGCTCCGCGACGGCCCTACCGGTCTACCTGCTCGTTGGGCTGTATTTCGGGGTCGTGCTCGTCAAGAGCGAGGCGGCGAGCTGGTACCGCATCCAGGAGATGTTCCGCTTCGAGTCGTTTCATATGTTCGGGGTGATCGGCGCGGCGGTCGTGACCGGGATGATCACCACCGCGCTGCTGCGCCGCAGCGGTGTCAAGAGCCGTGATCATCAGACCATCAAGGTGACCGATAAGGCCCGGGGCTGGAAGCGGTACGTGTACGGGGGCCTGACCTTCGGCGTGGGCTGGGGGCTGGCGGGCGTATGCCCCGGCCCGATTCTCACCCTGCTGGGGGCGGGCGTCTGGCCCATGCTGATTGTGCTGGGGTTTGCGCTGCTGGGCACCTGGCTGTACGGCGCCCTGCAGAACCGGCTGCCTCACTGAGGCCAGGGGATCACACGAGGGGGATCAGGACGGACGTCCTGATCCCCCTCGTGCTGTTGGGGGTGCTCTAGGGTCCGTCCTGGCCGTACACCATCTGGCCGTCCTCGGCGTGGTCCCTGCCCTGCATCCGGCGGCGGAAGACCCAGAAGTTCCAGCCCTGGTAGGCGATGATCAGTGGCAGGAAGATGCCGCAGGCCCAGCTCAGCAGCCGCAGCGTATACGGCTCAGAGGCGGCGTTGACCACCGTCAGGTCATAGGCCGCGCCCAGGGTGCTGGGCATCACGTTGGGAAACAGGCTGACGAAGATGGTGGCGGTGGAGAACACGATGGTCAGGCCGGTGGCAGCGAAGGCCAGCGCGTCGCGCCTGAGCGTCAGGGCCAACCAGATCAGGCCCAGGTTCAGGGCGGCCAGCGCCGGAAACAGCCACTCGCTGAGGCCAAAGGCATTGAACAGTTCCCGGCCCACAAAGCCCAGCAGCACGAAGCCCAGCACCAGAACCGTGGCAAACGCCCCGAAGGTGAGGGCGGCGCGGCGGGCCTTGCGGTGCAGGTCGCCCGCCGGGTCCAGCCGCAGCAGCAAGAAGGTCGCGCCGTGCAGCACGAACAGGCTCAGCGTCGCTAGGCCGCCCATGACGCTGAACAGGTCAATGGTCTCGCTGACGCCGCCGCCGTAGCGTCCACCGGCACCGATGGGCAGGCCCCGCACCATGTTTGCCATGATCATGCCCCACAGAAAGGCGGGCAGCGCGTTGCACACGAAGGCCGTTACGTCCCAGAAGATGCGCCAGCGGGGATTGTCCATCTCGGCGCGGTATTCGAAGGCCACCCCACGTCCGATCAGGGCGAGCAGGATCAGCGCGAACATCGGGTACAGCGCGGTCAGCAGTGTGCCGTACCACAGCGGAAAGGCCGCGAAGATCGCTCCGGCCCCCAGGATGATCCAGACCTCGTTGGCCGCCCAGAACGGCCCCACCGTGCCGATCATGGCGCGGCGCTGGGCCTCGTTCTTCGCCAGAAACGGCTGCAGCAGCCCCTCGCCGAAGGTGAAACCGTCCAGAAAGAAGTAGATGGTGAAGGTCAGCCCAATCAGGAAGAACCATACCGAGGCGAGCGTGCCCGGCAGGTCGGCGCTCATGGCCGCGCTCCTTCCGACAGGTAGTGCGGCGACGGCAGCGAGGGGGCCTCCACTTCCGGCTCGTGCATGCCGGCGCGGGCCGTGCGGGTGAGCAGAAAGATGTCCAGGCCGATCAGGGTGAGGTACACCACCCAGAAGGCGGTGAGCGACACGAACACCCACAGCGGATTCAGGGGGCTGACCGCGTCCTGGGTGCGCAGCAGGCCCTGCACGATCCACGGCTGACGGCCCATCTCGGTGGTGATCCAGCCGCTGAAATTCGCCAGATGCGGCACGAGCGGCATGACGAGCAGCACCGGATACAGCCGGCCCGGATCATCCAGCTTGCCCTGTCGCCAGCGAAAGACGTAAATCAGACTGACGAGCAGCATGATCACTCCCAGCCCGATCATTACCCGGAAGGCCCAGTACACCGGCCAGACCCAGGGAATGTAGTTGCCAGGGCCGTAGCGGGCCTCGTACTCGGCCTGCAACTCGTTGATGCCTCTGGCCTTTTCCGTGAAGTTGTTGAAGGCCAGAAACGAGCCCAGATACGGCAGGCTGATCTCAAAGCGGTTCTCGCGCAGGGCGTTGCTGGGCAGGGCCACCAGACTCTCGGGCATGCCCACGCCCTTCGGGGTATCCCACAGGGCGCTGAAGGCGGCGTACTTCATGGGCTGGTCCTGAATGGCGGTTTGCCCCTGCACGTGCCCGGAGGCCAGCACGCCCAGCGACCCCACCGAGGCGACGAGCAGGGCGACCTTGAAACTGGTGCGGAAGGCCCCGGGGTTGTGCCTGCGCCGCAGGTGGTAGGCGCTGACCGCGAGCACGAAGAAGGCCGCCACCGTCAGGCCGCCGGTGAAGATGTGCGAGAACCACTGCAGCCCCTTGGGATTGAAGACCACCGCCGAAAAATCGGTGAGCACGGCGCGGCCCCCCTGAAGCTCGAAGCCCACGGGGTTTTGCATCCACGCGTTGGCGATGATGATCCAGAAGGCGCTGATGGCCGTGCCGACCGCCACGATCCAGATGCTTGCCAGGGACGCCCAAGCGGGAATCCGGTCCTTGCCGAACCACCATAGCCCCAGAAAGGTGCTTTCCAGAAAGAAGGCCATCAGCACTTCCAGCGCCAGCGGCACGCCGAAGATGTTGCCCACGAAGTTGGAAAAGCCCTGCCAGTTCATGCCGAACTGGAATTCCTGCACGATGCCGGTAACCACACCCACGGCGAAATTGATAAAGAACAGGTGGCCGAAAAAGCGGGTCAGGTTCTCCAGCCGGAGGTCGCCCGAGCGGTAGGCCATGGTCTGGAGGATGGCGATGATCAGCGCGAACCCCACCGTGAAGGGCACGAAGAAGTAATGAAAGATGCTGGTGGTGGCGAACTGAAAGCGCGACAGATCCAGGGTGGACAGGCCAAAAATCTCGTTCATATCGCTTGCCTCCGGGTGGGGGGCGTCTGAGCGGGGCATTCAGGCGCGGGCACAAGCTGACCGGCCCGCAGGATCAGGTGCCGCTGGGCCAGCCCGAGCGGAGCCGTGCGGTGGGTCACGATCAGCAGACCACGCCCGGACCATTCCCGGGCGATGAAGGCGAGCACCCGCTGCTCGGTTTCCGGGTCGAGGTGGGCGGTGGGTTCGTCCAGCAGCAGCATCTCGGCGGGCCGCAGCAGCGCGCGCGCCACGCTGACCCGTGCCCGTTCGCCGCCGCTCAGCCGGGTACCGCCCTCGCCCACCCAGGCGTTGAGGTCCAGGTGGCCCAGGCCCAGCCCGTCCAGCACGGCGCGCAGGCGTTCATCGCTGGCCCGATGGTCGCCCAGGTGCAGGTTCTCGCGCAGGGTACCGTCCAGCAGGGGGGCGTCCTGCTCGTGCAGGCTCAGGCGGGCACGCAGCCCGGCGAGGTCGAGGGTGCGCAGATCGGCTCCGTTCAGCGTCACGCGGCCCCCGTCCGGATCGAGGTCGCGGGACAGCAGCCGCGCCAGGGTGGTCTTGCCGCCGCCGCTGGGGCCAGAGATCGCCAGCGTCTCGCCCGCCCGCAGATCGAGGTTCAGGCTGTCCAGCACGGTGCGCCCCGCCCGGCGCACCGTGACGTTCTCCAGCCGCAGGTGCAGGGGACCGGTGGGCACGGTCGCCGGGGTGTCGGGCGAGGTCACGGCTGGAGCCAGGGCCTCCAACGCGAGGCGGCGCTGCCCGGCGGCCCCCGCCACGGCGTCAGCGGCGGGCACGGCCGAGAGCGGCGCGGCGGCGTCGAAGGCGGCGGCGGCGGCCAGCACGACGCCGGCGAGCCACACCCCACTCAGCTCGCCCGCCCCCACCAGCGCGGCCCCACGCCACAGCACCCCCGTGACGGCGAGGGCGAAGGCCGCTTCCTGGGCCAGCGCCAGCCCGGCATTCACCCGGCCCAGGCGGAGGGCCACCCCGGCCAGCCGTTCCGAGAGCCGGGCGAGTTCGGGCGCGTGGTGGGTGGCCGCGTTGTCGCCGCCCCCGGCCAGAGCGTCCAGCAGGCGGGCGGCGTGCTCGCGTGACAGGGTGACCTCCTCACGCGCCAGCCGGGCCACCCGGGGACGCACCGCCCAGACCGCTCCGGCCGCGAGCCCCAGCGGCCCCACTGCGAGCAGCGCCAGGCCCGGATCCAGACCTACCAGCCCGGCGAGCAGCACCGTGAGCACCCCCGCCAGGGCGGCGAGCGGCAGGATCACGCGCAGGAACCGGAACTGGGCAGCGTCCACATCGGGTCCCGCACGCGACAGCAGGTCGCCGCCGCGCTCGAAGGCGAGCAGGTCGCGCCCGAAGCGCGAGACGGTATCGAACAGGCGCAGCCGCAGTCCTTCGCCGGCTTTCAGGGCCGCCGCGTGGCCGGTCAGGCGCTCGGCGTAGCGCAGGCCCGCCCGGCCCAGGCCCAGCGCCCGCACCGCCGTGACGAGCAGCGTGAGGCTCAGGAAATCGGCCGGACGCAGCGCGGCGCGCGAGATCAGCACGCCCGAGGTCGCGGCCAGCCCGACGCCCGCACATGCGGCCAGCACGCCCAGCACGGTGGGCAGATTCAGGGCCCTCACGCGGCGGCCCCCGCATGCGCGGGCTGCAGGGCCACGTCCAGCCACTCCGCCGGAGCGCGGCGGTGGGTGGCCAGCACCACGGTGCGGTCCGCGAAGGCCGATCCGACCGCCGCCAGCACCTCCGCCTCGCTGCCGGCGTCGAGGTGGGCGGTCACCTCGTCCAGCAGAATCAGGCAGGCCCCCGAGAGCAGCGCGCGGGCCAGGGCCAGCCGGGCCGTCTCGCCGCCCGAGAGCTGCACGCCTCCCTCGCCCAGCGGGGTGTTCCAGCCGGCAGACAGGGCGTCCAGCACCTCGGCCAGCCCGACGGCCTGGGCCGCGCGGCGGACCTCGGCCTCGGTGGCGTCCGGGTTCCACAGCTTCAGGTTCTCAGTCACGCTGGCCGCGATCAGGCGCGGATACTGCGGCACAAAGGCCACCCGGGCCTGCCAGCCGGCGGCCTCCAGGGCGTCGAGCGGCGTGCCGTCCACCTGCACCGTGCCGGCATACGGCACATGCTTGCGCAGGGCGTGCAGCAGGGTGGTCTTGCCGCTGCCGCTGGGGCCGCGCAGGGCGGCGTGGGTTCCGGGGGGAAGGTCCAGGGTCAGCGCCGCGGTGGGGCGGGTCAGTTCGGCGCGGGCCGACACCAGCTGAAGATGGGGAACGGACGGTCCGACCTGCGCGGTCCCCGACGGCGCGACCGGGGCGGCCATCAGGTCACACAGTCGTCCTGCAAGCGGTTCGGCGTCCAGCGCTGCGTGCCGGTCGGCGCCCAGTTGCCGCAGCGGTCCGAAGAACTCGGGCACCAGCATCAGCGCCGCGAGCGTGGGAGCCAGCGCCGCCTCTCCGCCGAACAGCCGCACGCCGGTCCATACGGCGACCAGCGCGGTGGCCAGGGTGGCCGCAAAGTCCATCACGAAGCCGCTGAGAAACGCCACCTTCAGGACGCCCAGGGTGGTGGCACGCTGCCGGGCCGCGGACTGCGCCAGCACCTCCCGGTACGCCGCCACCGCTCCGAAGGCATGCAGGGTGGGCAGATGCCGGGTCACGGTCAGCAGCCGTGCCGAGAGGCGGGTATGGGCGACCCACTGCCGCTCGGTGGCTGTCCCGGTCGCCAGCCCCACGAGGGCCAGGAAGCCCACCGTGAGCGGCCCGGTCAGCAGCAGCAGGCCAGCCGTGGCCGGGTCCAGCCGGAAGGTGAAGGCCAGCACCACCACGAACGCGAGCGCCGCGTGCAGCGCGCCCGGCAGGTAGCGGGCATAGTATGGGGTCAGGTGCGGGCTTAGCTCGGCGTCCAGTGCGGCCAGATCGGCGCCGCGCCGGCCCGAGAGCGCCACCGGTCCCAGCGCGAGGGCCCGGGAGGTCAGTCGCCCGCGCCACACCCGCACCTCCTGCGCGGCCAGCGCCTGTCCGGTCCACTCACGGCCCGTTCGTCCCAGGGCGCGGCCCGCGAGCAGCGCCGCGATCAGGGCCAGGGTGTCCGGCGCCGGAAGGGAGCCGCCCAGCAGGGACGCTGCGATGGCCCCGGCGATCTGTACGAAGGCCAGCGCCGTGCAGAGCAGACCCAGCGTGCTGAAGGCGGCGCTGAGCAGCAACCGGCGGCGTACCCCCGCAGAAACTGCCAGCTCCCGCAGCGCCGGGCGCGTGGGCGGCGCCCGCTGAATCCCGACCCGCTGAACCCGCGTCTGGAATGCCATGGCCGCAGCCTGCGCTGCCGGACCGGGCGACACAAGGTCAGGCGTCCTCAGGCCTGGGGCCGCCCGAAAGGGCAAATGTTGTACCGCCCGGGCGTGCCCGGTCCTCTTCTCCTCTCCCCTACTCGCCCCGCAGCGCCCCGGCAAACCACGACGTGATCACATCCGGGCGCGTGATGGCCGAACCGACCACCACAAAGGCCGCGCCGTGGTCCAGCGCCCGGGCCGCGTCGTGTGGGGTGTGAATCCGGCCCTCAGCCACGAAGGGCACCCCGGCCGCCCGCAGCTCGTCCATCAGGAGCCAGTCGGGCGTGCTGAGCTGCCGGCTGTGGGGCGTGTAGCCCGCCAGCGTGGTGCCCACCACATCGGCGCCCAGCGTCATGGCGGTGTGGGCCTCGTCGAGGGTGCTGATGTCGGCCATGACCAGCGCGCCCGCCGCGTGGACGGCGGCGAACAGTTCGGCCAGCGGCTGGGGCCGGGGCCGCCCGGTGGCGTCCAGGGCCACGAGGGCGCAGCCCAGCTCACCCAGGCGGGCGGCTTCCTCGGCGGTGGGCGTGATGTACACGTCGGTGTCTGCCCGGTCGGTCTTGGTCAGACCGATGATGGGCAGGGCGCAGGCGGCCCGCACCGCACCCACATCCTCAAAGCCCTGAATCCGCAGCCCCGCCGCGCCGCCCCGCTGCGCCGCCAGAGCCATCCGGGCGATGGTCTGGGAATCGCGCAGCGGACTGCCGGGATCGGCCTGACACGAGACCACCAGTTGCCCGGCCAGCCGGTCCAGGACAGAGCGGTCGGGCACAGGCGCGACCGGACGCAGGTTCAATGGCGCATCCGGTCCAGCGACAGGTCTTCCAGCCGCGGCAGGCGCACCAGCCCGAGCCAGTATGCCCGGATGGTCTCCAGCACCCGGGTGTAGTCCTCATAGCTGCCGGGTTTGACCACGTAGCCGCTGACCTGTCCGTCGTAGGCCCGCACGATGTCGTCAGGATGCTCGGAGGTGGACAGGACCAGCACCGGAATGGTCCGAACTTCGGCCGCCCCCTTGACCCGTTCCAGAAACTCGTGGCCGTCCATGACCGGCATGTTCAGGTCCAGCACCACGAGCTGCGGCCGCGGACCGGGAACGGGCCCCAGCAGGTAGTCCAGGGCTTCCTGACCGTTCTCTACATGGTGCACCATGATCTCCTGGTCCTGCTCGGCCAGCATGTCCTCGAACAGCGCGGCGTCTGCCGGCTCGTCCTCCACCAGCAGCAAATGAAAGGGCGGTCGGTCCATTGGCCCGATTATAAAGGCCTAGCCGTCTTTATGAAAACAGGGCATAAGGGAGGGTGCGGCGGCCAGCGAGACTGTCGTTTCGCTCGCCGGATGGTCGGGCACGGGATGTTAACGTGCGGGCATGTCCCGTCGTCCGCCGCCCGTTCACTTCGCGTCTGCGGCCCTGGACGCTCTCTCGGCCAACCTCGCGATCCTGAACGAGAACGGCGTGATCGTCACGGTCAACCGGGCCTGGGTGGAGTTTGCCGGAGCGAACGGCGGCGGCGATGACGTGGGGACCAATTACCTGCACCTGTGCGACGCGGCTGTGGGAGACGGCGCCGCCCACGCCCACGCCGTCGCTGCGGGCATCCGAGCAGTGCTCGCGGGGCAGGCGATGTTCGAGCTGGAATATCCGTGTCATTCCGAGACCGAGCAGCGGTATTACGTTGCCCGCGTGACCGCTTTTCGGCAAGATGGAGAGTGCTACGCCCTGGTCGCCCACGAGAACATCACCCGGCGCAAGCTGGCCGAGCTGGAAGTGATCTCGCTGAACGTCACCCTGGAGGCCCGGGTGCGTGAGCGGACCGTGGCGCTGGAGGCCAGCGAGCAGGCCCTGCAGCGCACCAATGCCGAGTTGATAAAGCGCAACGATGAGCTCTCGCAATTCGTGTACGTTGCCTCGCACGATCTGCAAGAGCCGTTGAGAATCCTGGGAGCCTACGCCGATATCCTGCGGCACCGTTACCGGGGTCAGCAGCTCGATGAGCGGGCCGACACCTATCTACTGCGCATCACCCAGCAGGTCGACCGTGCCCGGCAGCTGGTCCGCGACGTGCTGACCCTCTCCGACGTGGCCCCCAATCCGCCGCGCGAGCCCACCGACCTCGCGGCCATCTGCTGTGAGGTCCGGGACTCGCTGCCGTGGCCGTCCGACGGCCGCGTGGAATGCGGCGCGGACCTGCCGCAGGCGTCGGCCAACCCGGCCCAGGTCCGGCAGTTGCTGGCGAACCTGCTGGGCAACGCCCTCAAGTTCCGCTCGGCCGCCCCCCTGCACGTGCAGCTTTCCGGCAACCCCGAGCAGGACCGGGTTCACTTCGTGCTGCGCGACAACGGGATCGGTATTGCACCCCAGCATGCCGACAAGGTCTTCGTGCTGTTTCAGCGCCTGCATTCGCGCAAATCGGTCGGTGGCAACGGCATTGGTCTGGCGGTATGCCGCCGGATCGTGGAACGGCACGGGGGCCGCATCTGGATCGAGGCGGTCCCCGGGGCCGGGGGCGGCACGGCCGTTCATTTCACCCTGCCGTCGCTTCAGGCCCCTACCGGCGACCCAGCGCTGGCATCCTCCCAGGGGACCGCGGCCGAACGCCCTTCGCCAGGGTCATGATGGGGCCGCGTAGCCCCGCGCCTGCAACTCGTACAGCGCCGCGTACTGGCCGCGCCGCGCCATGAGTTCAGCGTGGCTGCCGGCCTCCACCACCACGCCGCCCTCCAGCACCACGATCTGATCGGCCAGGCGGACGGTGGAAAAGCGGTGCGAGATCAGCAGGGTGATGCGGTCCCCGGTCTGGGCACGCAGCGCCTCGATGGTCTCGGCCTCGGCGCGGGCGTCCAGGGCGGCGGTGGGTTCATCGAAGACGAGGACCGAGGCGTCCCGGAAGTACAGCCGGGCGAGGGCCAGACGCTGCCACTGGCCGCCCGACAGCTGCCGTCCTCCCTGAAACAGCCGGCCCAGCGGGGTGTTCAGACCGGCGGGCAGGCCGTCCACAAAACCTGCGCCCGCCTGCTGGACCGCCGCCTGAACCCCGTCCTCGTCGGTCAGCCGGTCGGCCTCGGCCAGCGCTACATTCTCGCGGGCGCTCATCTGGTACTGCCCGAAATCCTGAAAAATGATGCTCATCTGCTTCTGAACACTGCGCGGACTGAAGCGGGCGGCGTCCAGGCCGTTGAGCAAAATCGTGCCGCTGCTCGGCTCGAACAGCCGGGTCAGCAGCTTGACCAGGGTGGTCTTGCCCGCTCCGTTCTCCCCCACCAGCGCCAGCGCTTCGCCGCGCCGGACCGTGAAGCTGACGTCGCGCAGGACGTCGCGGTCGGTGAGTGGGTAGCGAAAGCCCACGTTGCGGAACTCAATGGTCTCGATGGCCCCCTCCCAGGGGTCGCCGGCGTCCAGATCGCGGCTGGGCAGTTCCAGAAAGCTGTAGAGGTTGCGCATGTACAGCAGGTTCTGGTAGATGCCGCTGACGCCGTTGAGCAGGCTGCCCACCGTGCCCTGGACCTGTGCGATGCCGAGAACAAAGATGCTGAAATCTCCCACGCTGATCTGTCCGGCGGCGGCGCGGCGCAGGATCAGGGCGCTGGCGAGTCCGATCAGCAGCGCTGATGACAGCGAGGCCGCCAGTCCCCACGCCGAGCGGCGCCGCACCAGCTGCACGAGCTGTCGCCGGAAGCCCTGATAATAGCTTTGCCAGCGGGCCAACAGATGGCCCTCGAAGCCGAACAGCCGCACCTCCTTGACCAGCGTGTCGGACGTCAGCAGGCTGCCCAGGTAGTTCTGTACGCGCGCGTCATGCGTCTGACGGCGCAGCATGCGGTAGCCCTCGACGCCAAAGCGGTTGCTGACAATCACCCCCGGCACGCTCGCCAGCAGCACCAGCGGCAGAACCCATAGCCCCAGCCGGGCCATCAGCGCCCCCACCGACACCAGCGTGACGACCGCCCCTGCCAGCGCCACAAGCTGGGTGGCCACCCCCAGGGGCCGTGAGCCCACCTCGCGGTAGGCCTGCTGAAGGCGGTCGTAGGTCTCGGCGTTCTCGAAGGCCTCCACACTCAACCCCGCCGCCTTGTTCAGGATGCGCTGGCTGACGGTGTACTGCAGGCTGTCTCCCAGCAGCTGCTGAGACGCGTTTTGTACAGTGGACAGAACATTGCCCAGGATGCCCAGGGCCACCTGAATGCCCAGCAGGGTCAGCAGGGCCAGATAGGTCACGTTGCCCCCGGCTGCGCGGGCCACCTCATCGAGCAGCAGTTTGCCGACATACAGGTTGGCGGCGGGCAGGCCGCTGGCGCTCAGGCTGCTCAGCACGTAGGCTGCGCCGTGTCCCGGGCTGGCCCGCCACACCAGCGTCAGGGTGGACCGCAGGTCGCCCAGGCGCCGCCGCAGGCCCACCGCCTCCTCGACGGAGCCGGTGGGGGAGGGCACGCCGGGCGGGCCCCGCTGTTTCAGGTCGGTCATAGGGCTGAAGTGTGCCGCACGCTCCGCAGCGCAACAGTGAGGCGCCCTGGGGAGCGGCACGCCGCCGCCGCATCCAGAGAACGCATCGGGTTAGAATCACGTGATTCTAGAACGTCAGGAGGGTCCATGACCTTGATCACCACAGTCCACAGTTATGCCGGAGGTGTGGCGAAAAGCGCGACGGCGCGCGACCTCAGCGCCGCGCTGGCCCTGCTGGGGCAACGCGTCCTGCTCATAGACGCCGACCATCAGGCGGACCTGAGTGTCAGCCTGGGAGCCGACATGGACGAGCAGTACGAGCGGGCCGAGGACTCCTTTGCCCAGACCATCGGACCGGCGGTGCTGGGAACCGGACCACTGCCCACTCCACTGTCCGTGTTCGGCGTCGACCTGATTCCCAGCTCCATCACCCTCTACAACCTGGAAAAGGAGTTGAAGGCAGACATCAGCATGGTGGTGGGCCTGCGCTACGCGCTCGACGAGGTGCGTGCCTCAGGAACCTACGATCACGTCATCATCGACACCAACCCGACGCTGGGGGACATGGCGACGCTGGCGCTGCTCGCCGCCGACCGGGTGCTGTTGCCCATGCCACCCAACCGCAAGGGCCTGCGGGCCGGATCGTTCATTCGCTCGCGGGTCGAAAAGGGGCATTATCAGCGGCTGAATCCGGGCCTGCAGGTGCTGCCGCCGGTGGTTACCCAGGCTCCCAACACCGTGCTGGCCCGGCAGTACCTCGCCGAGATCGAGGAATTGTTCGGGGGCACGCTCGGGGTGATCAAGCACCGTCCGGGACTGTATCCAGCGGCCATGGAACGCTCGATCCCGGTGCCCCACCTCAACCGGGGGGAGGGCCGCGCCGAGGTAATGGCGGTGGCCGGGCGTTTTCTGGAAGTCACAGGCACGGCTCCTGTCGCGGGAGTGCCCCGTGGCGCGTGAGGACCTGCTGGGCAGCGGGCTGGCGCAGGTGGCGGCCCAGGGCACCGTGCGGGCCGTGCGCCGGGACCTGCTGATTCCTGCGGCGTGGCAGCCGCGCCGCAGTTTTGACCGTGCGGGCCTGCTGGCCCTGGCGCGCAGCATCCGCGCAGAGGGGGTACGTCAGAACCTGCTGGTGCGCCCGCATCCGCAGCGCAGCGGACACTACGAGATCATCGCCGGGGAACGGCGCTGGCGGGCCGCCGATCCGGGAGTGGCCGCACAACTGGGGCTGAGCGAGGAGGAGCAGGCCACCCTGGGTGGCGAGGTGTCGGCCAGCCTGCCGTGCCTGATTCTGAACATCGACGACGTGGATGCCCGGCGCCTGAGTGCGGTCGAGAACCTGCAGCGTGAGAATCTGGACCCGGTCGATGAAGCGAGCTACCGGCTGTTGCTGGTGCAGGACGCCCTGGGCCTGCAGGTCCGGGAGGGCACCAGCCTGTCGCGTCTGGCACAGGAGGTGGGCCGGCGCCTGCACGCCCTGCGCAACGCGCCGGACTCCGCCCGGGACGAGGTGGAGACGCTGCGCCGGCTGTTCGGTCAGCTGGGCACGCTGAGCTGGGAATCGTTCGCCACCAACCACCTGCCGCTGCTTCAGCTTCCCGACGAACTGCTGGGAGCGGTCCGTGACGGCAAGATGGCCGGCCGCAGCGCCCTGCTGATTCACCGTCAGGACGATGAGGTGTTGCGCGCCGAGCTGCTGAAGCGGGCCCTGGGGGGAGCGCCCCTCAAGGAACTGACCCGTGTGGTGGACCTGCACCAGGGTCAGGCGTGGCGGGGGCTGGCCGCCGATGTGCGTGGCCGCCTGGGGGTCCGGCAACTCGACCGCCTCGATCCCCGCCGCCGGGAACGTGTGGTGGCCCTGCTGCGCCGGTTGCAGCGCGAGCTGGACACGCAAGGGGAGACGGCGGCAGACCCGCACCTTTGACCGGACACCTGCGCCAGGCAGGAGGAAACAGATTCACTCATTCCGGCACTTGGCCCCTGTGGGGTTCCTGTGCCTGACCGAATGGTACGGACTGGATCTGGCGTCGCAGCAATTTGCGACGGCCCCTGAGATAACGATGTGGTGTCTGGCGGTGACGCTGAACTTTGCGTCGCTGCTGAACTCCGGGCTCAGGCGGTGGCCGTGGGATGGCGCTCGGCCGGCAGGTGTATGGATTCCCGGCGGTGCCGCCTCTGCCCGGGCCGGAGGCGACAGGGGTGAAACGGGAACGTGGAGTTCTGCAGGCCCACACGGTTTGGCGGTCTGGACGAGGAAAGGCGTATAGGGCCTGGCCTCAGGGAGCGCGGTAGCTTAGTCGGTAGATCAGGCCGTTGCCGTCGTCGGTCAGGAGCAGGGCGCCGTCGGGGGTAACCTGCAGATCCACCGGCCGGGCGGTGGTGACTGGACCGCTCTGGAATCCGCTGACGAAGTCTCTGACCTCTCCCGTCTGGGGGTGGACGGTGATGACTTTGTAGCCGGATTTCGGCTCGCGGTTCCATGATCCGTGGAGGGCCACGAACATCAGGTTGCGGTATTCGGTGGGAAAGGCCGTACCCGTGTAGAAGGCCAGGCCCAGGGGTGCGGCGTGGGCGGTGGTGGTGGCGAAGGCGGGCTGAGCCTGGTCACAGTACGCCGGACCTTTCTTGCCAAAGTCCTGGTCCCATACCTGCGGGGTGTTTGGAGCCACCGGATAGCAGTAGGGCCAGCCATAGTTCTGGCCTTCTTTCAGAACGTAAAAGGCCTCGGGAGGCAGGTCATTGCCGGCCAGGTCGCGGCCGTTGGCGGTGGCATACAGCGCGTCCCCGAACCATTCCAGACCGACCGCATTGCGCAGTCCGGTAGCAAAGGGGCGGGCATTCTGTCCGTCGGCGTCGTAGACCCACACAGCGGCGCGGCGGGGGTCTTGCTCCTCGCAGACGTTGCAGGTGCTGCCCGCCGCCACATACATACGGTCGTCCGGTCCGAAGACCACCGTGCGCGAATAATGCCGGCCCCCACCCGGTAGGGCCGTGACCACCAGCGGCGGGGCACTCGCCGTCACATCTCCGCTGCTGTAGGGAAAACGCAGCACGGCATCGGTAACGGCCACGTACAGTGCGCCGTCATGAAAGGCCAATCCGTGGGGCGTATTCAGGCCCGAGGCAAACACCTGCTGGCGGTCCAGCCGACCGTCGCCATCCCGGTCGAGCAACGCCGTGACGGTGCCGCCCTTCTCGTCGCTGACAAAGATGTCGCCATTGGGGGCCAGAGCCATCAGGCGGGGTTTCTTGAAGCCCTCTGCATAGATCTCCGCGTGAAAGCCCGGAGGCAGCGTCAGTCCCAGGTTGGGGGCCGCCGTGTTGGGACCACGCATGATGGCACATGAGGTCAGGGCCGTCAGCAGGGCCAGGGAAGTTCCAAGCGCGCGCAGCCAGGGATTGGGAGCCATATCCCAGCAAACGGCCGGCAGATGAGCTCCATGAGCCGGTTGGCTAAAGCCTCTCTGGAAGAGGCGGGGTGGAAGGAGACTGATCGTCCCACCAGCAGGTCGAAACCGGGCCGTCCACGGGGGCCACGCCTGTTCCTTGATCTTTCCTTGACGCAGGCGGGCCGGTGGGCCGGGCAACATACTCGCGCCGGCCACATGGCCAGGATGGACCTCAGGAGGAAGCCATGAGCGACAGACCCACCTCGAAGGACTTCAAGGACGCCAGGAAGATTCCCTACCCGGGCAAGCAGTCTGAAATGGACATTCAGCCTCAGACTGAACTGCGTGGGTACCGCGCCGCCGACAAGCTGAAGGACAAGGTGGCGCTGATCACCGGGGCCGACAGCGGCATTGGCCGGGCGGTGGCGCTGGCCTTCGCGCTGGAAGGGGCGCGGGTCGCCATCGTCTACAACGAGAATGATGACGATGCCCAGACCACCCGGCAGATGGTCGAGGAGCGCGGCGGCCAGTGCCTGGTGATCAGGGCGGATGTGCGCCAGAAGGCCGCGTGTGTGGACGCGGTGAAGCAGACGGTAGACGCGTACGGGGGCCTGAACGTGCTCGTCAACAACGCGGCCTTTCAGGCAACCCAGGACAGCATTCTGGACATCACCGAGGAGCAGCTGCGGCGCACCGTGGAGACCAACTTGTTCGGATATGTGTTCATGGTGCAGGCGGCGCTGCCACACCTCGGGGACGGCGACGCGATCGTCAATACAGGTTCGATCGTGGGTGAAACCGGCAACCCGATCCTGGTGGATTACACGGCGTCCAAGGGCGGCATCCACGCGCTGACCAAATCGCTGGCCCTGCAGTTCGGTCAGCTGGGCAACGGCGTGCGCGTTAATGCTGTGCTGCCCGGGCCGGTCTGGACCCCCAACATCCCCGGCACCATGCCGCTGGAGGAGGTCCAGAAGTTCGGCCACGAGGTCGCGCTGGGCCGTCCCGGACAACCCGAGGAACTGGCCCCGGCCTACGTATACCTGGCGTGCCAGGACAGCTCGTTCGTGACCGGTTCGCTGCTGCACGTGACCGGCGGCAAGCTCTCGAGCGATTCATGATGGGACGCCGGTGAGCCGGGGCTTTCTGGAGGTCATCAAGAGGGAACTGGGAGACGGTAACTACGCCGGAGACGAGTACGGGGGCGCCGCCGGCAGCAGCGGCGAGGGGTTGCCCACCGGTAAACCCAGCAACTTCATGTTCGCCACCGGCATCGAATGCTCGTACCCCACCATTGAGCAGGGCAAGGTCCGGCGCGACGAGCTGGAAGAGTGCCGCCACTACGAGCGCTGGCAGGAGGACCTGCACCTCGTCAAGGATCTGGGCCTGCAGTACCTGCGCTACGGGCTGCCGTACTACCGGATTCATCAGGGTCCTGGCAAATATGACTGGGAATTTGCCGATCAGGTCATGGCCGAGATGAAGCGCCTGGGCATCACGCCGATTCTGGACCTGATGCACTTCGGTGTTCCCGACTGGCTGGGCAACTACCAGAACCCGGAACTGCCCATCCACTTTGCGGCCTACGCCGAGGCCGTGGCCCGGCGTTACCCCTGGGTGCGTCATTACACTCCGGTCAACGAGATCTACGTCACGGCCAAGGCGAGCGCGCAGGACGGGCTGTGGAACGAACAGCTCAAATCCGAACGCGGCTTCGTAACTGCCCTGAAACATGGCGTGGCGGCCAATATCCTGGCCTGTCAGGCCATCGCCCGGGTGCGGTCCAATACGATCATTGTGCAGGCCGAAAGTGCCGAATACCTGCACGACGCCAGCCCCCAGCCCCGGCCCGAGATCTCGATGCAAAACCGCCTGCGCTTTCTGGCACTGGATCTCAACTACGCCGTTGCTCCCGACGCGGACGTTCTGCTGTATCTGATGGACAACGGCCTGACCCGGGAGGAATACGAGTGGTTCATGGCCGGGGAACCGCCGGGCCACCAGATCATGGGAAGCGATTATTACGGCCACAACGAGAAGATCATCACGCCCGACGATCAGATGCTGATGGCCGAGGACGTCTTCGGGTGGTATCAGATCGTCAAGGGCTATTACCAGCGCTATCAGAAGCCGGTCTTTCATACCGAGACCAACGTCGCCGACGCGGAGCAGGCCCCCACCTGGCTGTGGAAGCAGTGGATGAACGTGCTGCGGTTGCGTCAGGAGGGCACCCCCGTGGTGGGCTTCACGTGGTACAGCCTGACCGACCAGATCGACTGAGAGCTGGCCGAGAAGAGGGGAACCGTCAATATCAACGGCCTGTATGACCTGGACCGCCAGCCCCATCCGGTGGCCGGGGCCTAGCGCAATCTGCTGGAGAACTTCGGACAGATCACCATCTCTCCGCACAGTGAGCTGTTTGAAGTCACCGATCAGCCTGCGACCCTGAGGATCGAGGTCTGAGCGATGGGGGGCTGGGAAGGTGCCAGAACAGGGAGCGTCTCAGGATAGGGGAGAGGCGGGGCCATCCGCGGAAGCAGGCCCCGCCTGACTTTTGATGAAGGCCGTGCGTCGGCGCAGGTATGTGGCCGCTGTGGTGAAACGGCACACTGGGAGCAGGAGGTTCACATGACATCAGTTTCTGCAGACGGCTCTTCCCAGGCGGACCGCCGGCCCGCCTGGGCCCACCCGACCGATCTGGGCACCACTCCCCTCAAGGCCGATGTGGTGGTGATTGGCGGCGGGTCGGCGGGGCTCACGGCGGCGACCCTGGCCGCGGCCATGAAGCGCCGGGTCATCCTGGTCGAGCGCGACCGGACCGGCGGCGAGTGCCTGTTCACCGGGTGCGTGCCGTCCAAGACGTTGCTGTCCCTCGCAAAACGGGTTCACACCGCCCACGCGGCCCGGGGTCTGGGCCTGGAAGTCGGTGGGCTGCCCGAGTGGTCGGTGGTCCAGCGTGAACTGCGCGGGGTCATCGACAGCTTCGAGGAGGTGGACAGTCCACAGGCTCTGGAGCGCCGGGGGGTCACCGTGATCGGCGGCGAGGCCACGTTCGTTTCTCCGCACGTGCTGGAGGTGCGGCACGCCCACGGAACCCGGACGGTCATGGCGGGGCAGTTCATTCTCGCCACCGGTTCGGAGGTGGCCCTGCCCGACATTGCTGGCCTGGACCGCGTACCGTTTCTGACCCATGAGACGGTCTTTGACCTGCCGGAGCGGCCGGAGCACCTGCTGGTCGTGGGGGGTGGGCCCATCGGCTGCGAGCTGTCTCAGGCCTTCGCCCGCCTGGGCAGCCGCGTGACGACCGTGCAGGAAGGTCCACGGCTGCTGCCCCAGGATGAACCCGAGGCCTCCGGGGCGCTGCTGGAGGCCCTGCGCCGGGAGGGCGTGGCGGTCCATCTGAACGCCACCGCTGCTCGGGTGGAGGGCACCGCCGGGGGGATGCGGCTGCATCTGGCGTCTGGCACGTCCATGGAGGGCACGCACCTGCTGATCGCCACCGGCAAGCGTCCCCGGGTCGAGGGGCTGGGGCTGGACGTGATTGGCGCAGATTACGACCGACATGGCCTGAAAGTAGGCGCGAACATGCAGTCGGTGAGCTGCCCGTGGCTGTGGGGAGCGGGCGACGTGGTGGGTGGGCCCAAATTCACTCACGGAGCCACCGAGCGCGGCATTCTGGCAGGGCTGGGAGCGCTGGCGTGGTGGGGCCGGGCGGCGGCGGCCCTGCGCGCCCCGGCCGCCCACGTCGAGGACATTCCGTGGGTGACCTACACCGATCCCGAGGTGGCGCACTGGGGCCTGACCGAGGTGCAGGCCGTGGAACGCCACGGCGACCGGGTGGTGGTCGTGGACTACGACTTCCACCAGCTGGACCGGGCGGCCACTGAGAACGAGACGGGGTTCGTCAAACTCGTCACCGTGGGCGGCGTCTTCGGAACGCCGCTGGGCCTGAAGGTGGTGGGAGCGCAGGTTGTGGGACCCCGCGCCGGAGAACTGATCCAGGCCCTGAGCCTGCCCGCCCGGCTGAACATCCATCCGCTGCGGCTGGCGCTGTTGCCGGTCTCTTACCCCACCTACGCCGAGGCGGTCCGGCAGACCTATCTGGGGCTGTTTACCGACGGCCCGGCCTTCGGTCGGCGCCGGGCGGGCCGCGCAGCCTCCGGCCAGCAAGCGGGTCTGGCCCGTCCGGCGACCACCTAGATGGAACCCAGTCACATGCTGGACGCCGTCGTGATCGGTGGGGGCTCTGCCGGACTCGCGACGGCCTACTGGTTGCAGCGGCGGGGGCTGTCCTTCACCGTGCTGGAAGCGGGCCGTTCTCCGGAGGGATCGTGGCCTGCGTACTACAGCAGCCTGACCCTGTTCACGCCCGCGCGGCACTCGGCCCTGCCCGGGCTGCCGTATCCGGGCGATCCGGACCACTATCCCCCGCGTGACGAAATGGCCGCCTACCTGCGGGCCTACGCGGCGCACTTTCACCTGCCGGTCCAGACGGGGACGCAGGTGATCCGGGTAACGGCAGACCAGGGCCGCCTGACCGTCGTGGCCCGGGATGGCCGCCGCTGGTCTGCCCGGAGCGTGGTGGCCGCTTCCGGCACCTTCGGGCAGCCGCACTGTCCCCGGCTGCCGGGTGAGGAACACTTTGGCGGCACGCGCCTGCATTCCTCGGCCTACCGTCATCCGGAACCCTTCGCCGGGCAGCGGGTGGTGGTGGTCGGAGCCGGCAACTCGGCGGCGCAGATCGCGGCGGAACTGGGACTGCGGGCCGGGGAGCGCACGCAGGTTACGCTGGCCGTGCGGCGTCCGCCGCGGCTGGTTCCCCAGCGCCCACTGGGCCACGATCTCACCGGCTGGCTGGCCTGGTCCGGCGTGGAGCGGCTGCCCCTGGGAGTGTTCGGGCGGGTGCCCGATGCCCAGCCGGTGATCGCCGTGCCGGGATTGCGCGCGGCCCTGCGGGGGGGCAACCCCGACATGCGGCCCATGTTCACCGCCTTCACGCCCGAGGGGGTCCGCTGGGCCGACGGCCAGGAGGAGGCGGTCGAGACGGTGATCTTCGCCACCGGTTACGGCTGGAACGGTGGGTTCTTGCCGCGAGCGGCGCTGGATGAACGGGGAGAGCCCCGGCAACACCTGGGGGCCAGCACCACGGTGGCCGGGCTGTATTTTGTAGGCCTGCCCGGGCAGCGGACCATCGCGTCCGGAACCGTGCGCGCCGCTGGGCCGGACGCCCGGGCGGTTGCCGAGCAGCTTGACCGTTACCTGGCCCGCCCTCCGGAGGAATGAGAATTGCCGTGCGCCGTCTAATCCCCACGACCCTGTGGCTCGCCGTGAGCCTGCTGTTGCCGGGTGTCCTCTCGGCCGCCACCGATGACGCCCTGGCGGCCCTGCTGCGCGGCCAGCCCGACGCGGCCTTCACCCTGCTTGCGGGCCGCTCCGACGCACCCTCGCTGGCCCTGCTGGCCCGGGTGTATGTCGGGCAGGCGGCGTTCGCATCCACGCCCGAGCGCAAGCGGCAGCTTTATGCCCGCTCGGAAGCGGCGGCGCGCACCGCCCTGGCCGCCGATCCGCAGTGGGCCTCCGCACACGTGGAACTCGCCAATGCGCTGGCGCTTCAGTTGCCGGGCGCGGGCCTCCTGCGGGCCACCCAGGTCGGCCCGGAAATCCGGCGGCTGTTCGAGCGGGCCACCGCGCTCGATCCGGGGCAGGCGCGGGCGTGGATGGGTCTGGGCACCTGGCACGCGCAGGCGCTGGGCATGGGGGGGTTGGTCGCCCTGGCTTCCGGAGCCAGCGAGACGGCCATGCGTGCCGCCCATCAGCGCGCCATCACCCTGGAGCCGAACGAGGTCTTTTTTCGGCTGAGCTACGCCGACAGCCTGCTGCTGCTCGCCGGGTCCCAGCCGCGCCGCGCCGACGCGCTGAGGCGGGAAGCCCGCACGGTGCTGGAGGCGGCCCTGACCCTGACGCCGCAAACCTACTGGCAGCGTGATGACCAGAACACGGTGCGTGAGCGGCTCAGAGCACTGGCCGGAAGGTAGAAGCTTCTGAAGCGACTCAGCCGGCGTCTCTGAGCAGGGCAGCGCGGTGTTCGGCCATCCGGCGGGCCAGTTCCGGAAAATCCGGGTCGATGTCGAGGCGGTAGCCGTCCCAGTACCCGTCGCGTTCCGGCTCGAAGAACCGGGCGGGCGGCATGCCCGGGGCCAGGGCCGCCGCCTTGAGTGCCCGGCGGGTCCGCACGCGCAGGGCGTCCAGGGATGCGTCCCGGATCTCCTCGACGGAGATGGCCGGCAGAACCTGAACCGTGACCGCCTGTCCGTAGCGCAGCGTGGGCGAGAACGGATGCTCCCAGACGCGGTGCGTTCCCGTGATCGCGACCGGCAGGATCGGCACCCCCACCCGCCGGGCCACCTCGAACCCCCCACGCTGGAAGTCGCTCTGGATGCCCGCCACGGTGCCCTGCGGAAAGACCACCAGACTCTCGCCCCCGGCCAGAATGGTCTCGGCGCTGCGCCACAGCCCCCGGAAGCCCCCCAGCGGGTGTTCAGGATTGATCGAGACGTGTCCCAGTCCCTGCAGCGCGGGGCCGATGGCGGGCCAGCCGAAGATCTCGCGCCGCGCCACGAAGCGCAGCGGCAGCGGCAGCCGCAGCAGACACAGCACGTCCGCGATGCCCTCGTGCAGCGAAGCCACCAGATACGGCCCGGCCCCGATGTTCCCGGTGCCCCGGACCTGCAGATGCACGTCCAGGTGCCGCAGAAACCGTTCGCCCAGTCGCCGCTGAAATTGCTGCCTCTGCGCAGGATTCAGGTGCGCCGGCAGCCGCGAGGCACCGCGCATACTCCACCACAGCAGGGGCCGCCCCAGAAGCTCAAAGCGCAGGCGGGCCGTCCGCCCCTGGGGGCGGAAATGCAGTTCGGCCGGATCGTCTGGCAGCGGCGTGGTGGGTGGAATAGGGGTTCACCTGAGGGGTTGAAACGCGGTGTGTGGGGTGGAAGGCCGACGAGCGCAGCATAGAGGCTTGGTTTCCGGTGAATCGCTGTATTTCTCGCTGTGATTAAGGCCGCATGACCCCGGTTGCCATCCATGGAAGGGACCCCGGGCCTAGGGTGAAGTTATGACTTCAGACTCCAGACGCCCCCAAGATTCCGGGGAAACCGAGCAGGAGCGCGGCGAGATCGTGCAGACCACGGTGCCGGAGCTGGATTCGGATGCCGTGAACATCCCGGAGGGGGACCCGCACAACGAAACGCCCACCGAACGGGCGGCCCGGCTGCAGCGGCAGCGGACCTCTGGCATCATTCCCGACAACGAGGACGGCTGACCCAGCTCAATCAGACCCGCTCTGAGACCACAGGAGGGATCAGGATGACCCAGCCCACCCACAGCATGAAGCCCAGTGAGGAGGCCGACGCCCACCAGCTGAAGCTCGCCCGCCGCGAGGGGGACGCCTATCAGGAATCCCTGAACTACATGGTCCAGGAGGTTGCCGACAGCGGCGCGGTCCAGCGCGACGGCGACTACCTGATCGGCTACGCGCAGGAGAAAGCCGAGGGCATGTATGCCCCGCGCGAAGAGGGAACGCTGGAGTGGACGGCCCCCACCGACGAGAACTGCCACATAGAGGTCAGCGTCAGTGATGCCAGCGACGGCCGTTTCCTTCCGCAGCTGACCATCCATGCCACCCTGACCGGTCAGGGTGAAACGGTCGGGCCCTTCGAGGTGCCTTTTCTGTGGCATCCGGGTCTGTACCATTACGGCAAAAACATCCGCGTTCCCGGCGACGGTGAGTATGACCTCACAGTACGTGTGGAGGCCCCGACCTTCATGCGCCATGACAAGCAGAACGGCCAGCGGTATGCGCGGGGGGCAGAAGTGACCTTCCGCAAGATCCAGGTGAAGACCGGCCAGGGCTGAGGGCCCCGCCGCCCACCCCCTCCAGCCGGTCTTCTGCTCCAGCCGCCCCAGGCTCAGGTTTGGGGCAGGCTGGTCTGCCGTGTTGCCACCAGGGGCCGGCTGAGCGGTGATGGGGGAGAGCTGCGCTCTTAATCCTGCCCACTTCAGAGGGCGAGGCAGCAGACCCCTCGGGGCCCCGCGTTGGGGTCCGCCGCGAGGGCGTTTTCAGACGTGTGTGCCCCTCCCCACAGACAGGAGGCCAGATAAGAGAGTAGATACTCACTTATGGCCCGCCCCCGCACCATCACCGATGAACAGATTGTCGAGGCGGCCCGCGAGATCTTTCTTCAGCAGGGATTTGCCGCCACCACCGCCGAGATTGCCCGCCGCGCCGGGGTCTCGGAGGGCACGCTTTTTAAACGTTACGCCAGCAAGGAAGACCTCTTCGAGGCGGCCGTGGGGCTGCACAATTATGCCCATTGGCGCTCCGAACTGCTGTCTCAGCTGGGTCAGGGGGAGGTCCGGCGCAATCTGGAGCGGGCCTTCATGGAATTCCTGAAGGAGGCCGCCGCCATTATTCCCAACCTGATGACCATTCTCTCGCGCGGGCACAACCCCGAACATAACCCCATTCTGGAGCGGCTGGGCAATCCGGTGCGCCAGGATGCCGAGGCTATTGCCCAGTACCTGCGCGCCGAACTGGATCTGGGCCGGGTGCGTCCGCTCGACGCCGAGGTCACGGCCCTGATGATCATGGGCGCCCTCACCACCTATGTGCATCAGGAGCACATGATGGTGAAGATCGGGCGGGAACCGCTGGAGGCCGGCCGCTTCGTGCGTGGGCTGCTGGACGTGCTGTGGCCGGGGCTGGCTCCATGACCGTTCCTGTGGTCCGGTCAGATCCGCGGTTTCGGGGAGTGGCCGGACCGACGCGATTGCCCTCCCCTTTGCTCATAAGTAAGTGCCCACTTCAAAAACACCATTCCAGTCGTCCTGCGAGTCTCCCGAGGTTTGTTCATGCCTGATCGGTCCTGTTCCCTGTTTCTCACGGCGCTGCTGGCGTTGGGCCTGCTGGGTGCGCCGGTCGCCGCGCAGGTCACGCCGCCCGGCCCGTCCACCGTGGCCCCGGCCCCTTTGTCCGCACCTGCCCTGGCCCCGGCGGAGTCATTGCAAGACGTCCTGACGGCGCTGCGCGGGTCGCCGGGATGGCGCGGCGCCGACCTGACCTACCGCGCCGCCCAGTTGGCTCTGGACAGCGCCCGGACCCGCGCCGGACTGTCGCTGACCGTGGGCGCGGACAGCAGCCTCGTCAAGGTTCCGTGGAGCGGTGGGGAGTGGCAGGGCAGCACCACCGTGACCGTGGGGGCGTCCCTGGCCGTGCTGCCGTGGTCGGCGGCCCGTGAGGCGGTGCGCGCCGCTGAGCGGGCGCTGGCGGCGGCGGCGGTCGCGCTGCGCAGTGACCGCGCTAGCCTGACGGTCCAGGCCGTGCAGGCCTATGCAGGAGCGCGCAGCGCCGCCGCCACGCTGGCCCTGGCCGACGCGCAGCTGGCCCTGAACACCCGGTTGCTGGCCATCGCCACCGACCAGCACACACAGAACCTGATCACGGCCGAGGCCCTGCTGGAACGTCAGGCGGCGCTGCAGTCGGCGCAGGCCAGCCGGGACGGGGCCGCCCGCGGGGTGGCGCTGGCCGCCGCTCAGCTGACGCGGGTGCTGGGCCAGCCCATCACGCTGCCCGGAGACCCCGCCGCTTTCGGGGCGTTGCCCCTGCTCGCCCCGGCGGGTGACCTAAGCGCCCTGCTGGCCCGCGCCCTCGCCGCCCGTCCCGAGATTGCGCGCGCGGAGGTGGCCCTGGCCGACGCTGGGGCGGGCCTGAGCGCCGCCGAACTCGATGCCCGTGTGCCGGATCTGACGGCCAGCGTCCGCGCGGGCCAGCTCGGCGGCGGTCAGGGCGGCGCGGGCCGGGTGGTGAGTGGCAATCTCAACAGCAAATCGGGCGTGCTGGGAGCGCAGCTCAGCGTGCCCCTCAAGGACACCAGCGCCCTGCCGAACGGGGTGGCGCTGTCCCTGAGCGGCACCTTCACGCTGTTGGGTAGTCCTGCGCGTGACGCCCTGACCCAGGCCCGTCTGGGGGTGCAGCAGGCACAGCTGGGCCTGGACACGGCCCGGCAGGCCATTGAGCTGGAAGTGCGCACCCGTCTGTCTGATTTTCAGGATGCGCAGGAGGGCCTGACCAGTCTGCAGACCTCGCTGGTCCGGGCCCAGACGGCCGTGAACAGCGCCCGTGCCCGCCTGGAAGCGGGTCTGGGCACGACATGGGAAGTGATGCAGGCCGAGCTGGGGGTCGTGCAGGCGCGCAACGCCGTGGACACCCAGCTCGCCGCGGTGGCCCTGGCCGCGCTGCAACTCGCCCAGGCCACCGCTGACCTTGATCCCGCTCTGCTGGGCGCTGTGCCCCGCCTTCCCGACCTCGCCCCCCCCACCGGAGAACGACCATGAAAGTGAACCCCACCCTGACCGTGCTGGCCCTGACCCTGAGCGTCGCTGCCGCCCAGACCGCCGGCGCGCAGACCACTCGACTGACCCTGGAGGGGGCCGTGACCCGCGCCCTGGCCAGCGGACCGGACGTGACCACCGCCCGCGCCAACCTGCGAAAGGCCCAGGCCAATGTGCGCGCCGTGCGCTCGGACCCCACCTCCATCATCACCACGCTGACCCAGGCCGAGCAGGACAACGCGGCGGCGGCGGTCACCCTGGACGGCACCAAGCTGAACGTTGCCCAGACCGTGATCGCGCAGTATCTGGCGGCCTACGAGGCCAGCGGACGCATTGACCTGAACGCGGCCCAGGTGGCCCTGGACACCCGCAACCTGCAGATTGCCCGGGCGCGGCTCGCCGCCAAGGTAGCCACCGCCCTGGACGTGAACCGTGCCCAGACCAGCCTGAACAGCAACCGCCAGGAGCTCGCCGATGCCCAGGCACAGTTTCCGGTCCTCAAGGCTCAACTGGCGCGCACGCTGGGCCTGCCCACCGGCACCGACCTGGCCCTGGCCGACCCGCCGGCGCCGCCCAAGCTGGGCAGCAGCCTCGCCACGCTGCAGGCCGGACTGGAAAAACGTCTGCCCTCGCTGAGCCAGGCGGCCAACGGCCTGAGCTTCGCCGCCCTGCAGGTCCGGCTGGCCGACAACGACTACACCCCGGCGCGCACCCTGGAAGACGCGCAGGTGGCGCAGGCCAACGCCCAGCGCAGCCTGGACGACGCCACGAAAGCCGCCGGCACCGGCGTGCGCGACGCCTACCGCGCCGTACAGAACGCGCAGGAGCAGGTGGACATCGCCCGCCAGCAGCTCGCCAACGCCCAGACGACGCTGGCCCAGACGCGCGCGCGTCTCAAGGCCGGGACCGCCGCCGCCGTGGAGGTGCAGCAGGCCGAGGTGCAGGCCCAGCAGGCCGCCTTTGGCGTGACCCAGGCGCAGGGGGGCCTGTGGCGGGCGCTCGCGGCGCTGGGCGTGGCGTCCGGGGTGGACGTGACGGGACTCGCAAAATGAAGCCGCTGATGTGTGTGGTGGCGCTGAGCGTCTCTCTGGTGGCCTGCACGCCGCCGGGCGGGGGCGGCGATA
Source organism: Deinococcus aerophilus (assembly GCF_014647075.1). Taxonomy (NCBI): domain Bacteria; kingdom Thermotogati; phylum Deinococcota; class Deinococci; order Deinococcales; family Deinococcaceae; genus Deinococcus; species Deinococcus aerophilus. The sequence continues at coordinate 168,970 of NZ_BMOM01000002.1, forward strand.
CGGTCGCCAATGATCTGGACACCGCGCCGGACAAGACCACGGTCCTGAGGGTAACGATCATTCCGGCGAGGCAGGGCACACTGACCGTGCAGCGCAGCGCCAGCGCCATCATCACCGCGCAGAGGGACTCCCAGGTGGCCACCCAGAGCGGCGGCACGGTAATGCGCGTGCTCGCCGATGAGGGAGAGCAGGTCAGCGCCGGGCAGGTGGTGGTGCAGCTCGACGACACCGTGCCGCGTCAGGCGCTGGAGAATGCCCGCCTGCAGGTGCAGCAGGCCGAGATCACCCTGCAGCAGACCCGCGATACCACCTCGCAGGCCGGCTCGCCCCTTCAGTCGGCCGTGCAGTCCGCGCAGGCCACGCTGGCCCAGGCGCAGCAGGGAGCCCAGAGCGCCGAGTCGCTGTACAAGCTCGGCGGCATCAGTCTGTCTGACCTGCAGTCCGCGCGGGCCACGCTGGCCCAGGCCCAGTCGGGGCTGGCGGCGGCCAGGAACAATCTGGAGCAGAACGGGCGCAGCGCCCAGGGCAGTGTGCCGCTGCAGCAAGCTCAGCTTCGAAGTGCCCAGGCGAGCGTGCGTCAGGCCGAGGAGAACCTGGCCCGCACCGGGGTCAAGGCCCCCTTTGCCGGAATGGTGGCGAGCATCAGCGCCCGGGAGGGCGAGTTCGCCGCCCAGGGCACGCCGGTGTTCCGGCTGGTCGATCCGGGCAGCATCCGCGCCAAGTTCAACGTACCGAGCAGTGACGCCTCCACGCTCACTGGCGGCACCCGGCTGAACCTGGGGTACGGCGGCGTGAACTACGTGGCGGTCGTGCAGGGCAGCCCGGGCATCGCGGGCGGCGACCGGCTGGTGCCCATCACCGCGCGTGTGCAGGGCGGCGAGCAGTTGCCGGTGGGAGCGGCGGCGCAGGTTCGCTACCGTGCCAGCCTCGGCCAGGGTGTGCTGGTGCCGAGCAGCGCGGTGCGGGTCGAGGGCGGCGAGAACGCGGTGTTCATTGCGGCGGGTGGCCGGGCCGAGCGCCGGGTGGTCTCGGTGGTGGCCGAATCGGGCGGGCAACTGGCCGTGACCGGGGTGCAGGCCGGGGAAGCAGTGATCAATCCGCTGCCCACCAGCCTGCAAGACGGGGCGGGCGTGCGTGTGGACACGGCTCCCGACTCCACGTCAGCGCCTGAATCCACTTCGCCGGCCCCGCCGGAAGGACAGGCGCCATGAGCACCCACGATCCGGCCGAGCTCAGCGCTCCGCGCGGCACCCTGCCCGACGGCACGCCCGAACCTGCCGTCAATCCTTTCGTGCGCTTCAGCGTGCGCAACTACGTCTTTTCTATCGGCATCTTCATCCTCGTGGCGCTGCTCGGGCTGGTGTCGGCGTTCCGCCTGGGCGTGGAACTGCTGCCCAATTTCGAGGTGCCGATCCTGGCGGTCAGCACGTCATATCCCGGCGCGAACCCCGACCAGGTGGACCGCGAGGTCAGCCGCAAGATCGAGGACGCGGTGAGCACCCTGGCCGGTGTGGTCGACATCAACACCACCTCGGTGAGCAACCAGTCGGCGGTGGTCATCACCTTCACCGACAGCACAGACATCGATTCGGCGGCCAACAGCGTTTCGCAGGCGGTGGCGGCCATCCGCGCCGCGCTGCCCGATGGCAGCAACGCGCCGGTGGTTCAGAAGTTCGACCCGAACGCCACGCCCATTCTGTCGCTGGCCCTGCTCGGCGGCAGCGCCCGTGCCGAGGACGTGACCGCCTTTGCCGAGGACACCCTGGTTCCCCGGCTGGAGCGCGTGGACGGCGTGGCCGACGTGAGTCTCTCGGGCGGTCCCGAGCGCAAGATTCAGGTGCTGCTCGATCCTGCCCGCCTGCAGAGCTTTGACCTGACCCCCGCCCGCGTGACCGGGGCCATCAGCGCCTCGGCGCTGGACCTGCCTGCCGGCAACGTCACCCAGGGTGGCAGCACCACCGGCTTCAGCACCCGCAACACGCCGCGCAGCGCCGCCGACGTGGCGCGCATCACGGTGGACCCGGCCACCGGGCTGCGTGTGGCGGACGTGGCGAGCGTGCGCGACGGCAGCGCGGCCGCCAGCTCGTTCGCCCGCGTCAACGGCCAGCCCGCCGTGCTGCTCTCGGTGCGCAAGGCCTCGGGCACGAATTCGGTGGCCGTGACCGACAACGTGCGCGCCGCCATGCAGGAACAGCCGCTGCCCCCCGGCTACAGCCTCAAGCTCGCCAGCGACACCACCCGCGAAACCCGCGCGACCGTCTCGGACACCTTCAAGGAGTTCCTGATCGCCATCGGCGCGGTGGGCGTGATCTGTCTGCTGTTTCTGGGCCGGCTGAACACCGTCTTCGCCGTGATCCTGGCGATTCCGATCTCGATCAGCGCCGCGCCGCTGCTCTTCGGGGTGCTTGGCTTTACCTTCAACATCATCTCGCTGCTCGCCATCATCGTCGCCATCGGCATCGTCGTGGACGATTCCATCGTGGTGGCCGAGAACGTGCAGCGCTACCGCGACCTGGGCTACAGCCCGGTCCGCAGCGTGCTGCTGGGGGCCAGCGAGGTCTTCTCTGCCGTGACCGCCGCCAGCTTCTCATTGCTCGCCGTGCTGATTCCCCTGAGCCTGATGCCGGGCATCCTGGGTCAGTTTTTCAGCCAGTTCGGGCTGGGCATCGCGGCGGCCATCGTGCTCAGCTGGCTCGAAAGCCTGCTGTTTCTGACGGTCCGCATGGCCTACACCACCGAGACCAGGGCGGTGGCGTGGAGTGACCTGCCGCGCATCCTGGCCCGCCTGCCCGCCCTGTTCCGGCACTCGCTGCTGGGGGTCCACACCCTGCCGGGCCTGCTGGGTCTGGCGCTGGCGGGCGCGGCCACGGCCTTTGGCCTGTCGCGTGGCGGACTGCCCCTGGCGGCGGCCCTGGTGCTCGCCGTGCTGCTCGCTCCGGTGGTGTTGACGGTGGTGCGCTACGTCCTGACTGTGCTGTACGCCGTGCTGGAGGCCCTGACCGGCACGCTGCACGGCCTGACCCTGCGCGCCGTGATGGCCACCGCCCGGGCGTATGCCCGCAGCCTGTCGGTGGCGCTCAGGCGACCGTGGGCCGTGATGCTCGTGGCCGCCGCCTTCATGGGCAGCGTGGTGCTCATCGCGCCCCGGCTGGGCTTTGCCTTCACGCCGCAGACCGACAGCGGCATCCTCAACGTGGACCTGAATCTGCCGGTGGGCACGGACCTCGCCACCACCAACGCCCTGACCCGGCAGATAGAGGACCGGTTGCTGTCCCGCGAGGAGGTGCGGCTGGTGCAGACCAGCGTGGGCAGCGGCAGCCTGACGGGGGGCAGCAGCGCCAACGCCGCGAGCCTGACCGTCACGCTGGTGCCCAAAGAGGAGCGCCCGGACATTGATACCCTGACCACGCGCTACCTCAAAGACCTTCAGCCCCTCGTGGACCGCGTGCCCGACACCGACCTGCTTGTGGCCTCGCAGCAGGGCGGACCCGGCGGCAGCGCCGACATCACGCTGGCGCTTACGGCCCCCAATCAGGCCCTGCTGATCGAGCGCAACCGCGAGGTCGTGCAGCTGCTGCGGCGCGATTCCAACCTGCGCTCGGTGGACAGCAGCCTGAGCGACACCCGCCAGGAACGGACCTTCGTGCCCGACACCTCCCGACTCTCGGGCACCGGCCTGAGTGCCAGCGATGTGGCCCAGGCCCTGCGCACCTACAACGACGGCACCGTGGCGGGCAGCGTGCGTGACGGCGACCGCAGCGTGGACATCGTGGTGCGGCTGGACCCCTCCCTGATTCGTGACGAGCAGAGCCTGCTGTCCCAGACGGTGTATTCCCAGGCGCTGGGAGCCAACCTGCCGCTCTCGGGACTGGGCACCTTTCAGGTTGCGCAGGCTCCGGCGACCCTCAGCCGCCTGAACAAGGCCTACACCGCCACCCTGAACCTCAACATCGTGGACGGCGGCCCCAATCCGTTCGCATACCAGGCCGAGCTGGAAAAGCGGGTGGCGGATGCGGGCCTGCTGAAAGATGGGGTCACCCTGGGCAATGCGAGCGCCTTTGGCAGCGCGGGCCTCACCGGCGACCTGATCTTCTACGGTCCGATTCTGATGGTCACGGCCATTCTGCTGACCTATCTGGTGCTGGGCAGCCAGTTCAACTCGTTCCGCTATCCCATCTACCTGCTGCTGCCGGTGCCGATCGCCATTGTGGGGGCGCTGTGGACGCTGGGGCTGTTTGGGGTCAATCTGGACGTGATCACGGTGCTGGGCATGGTGATCCTGCTGGGTCTGTCCACCAAGAACTCCATTCTGTACCTGGAATTCGTGACCGAGCGCGCCCGCAGCCTGCCCCTGCGTGAGGCGCTCATTGAAGCCGCCGAGCTGCGCTTCCGGCCCATTCTGATGACTACGTTGACCGTCCTCGTGATCAGCATTCCCCTGATTCTGGGCCAGGGCGACGGCGCGGAATTCCGCCGGGGTCTGGGCATCGTGATTCTGGGCGGTGTGGTCACGTCGACCCTGCTCACCTTCTATGTGGTCCCCAGCGTGTTCTGGCAGTTCGAGCGGCGGCGCGTGAAGCCCGATCCGCAGCCCGGAGTTCCTGGGAGTCTGGTGTCGGGCGACTGAGCGGCGCCTGCGCCAACCGGAAAGCAGAAAAGAAAGGAGCGGGACAGCATGTACTGTCCCGCTCCTTTCCCTTGATTCCCTCTATCCCTCGGTGAGCCAGATGTACCGGGCGAGCAGCGCCGCCGCGACCCCGTACAGAATCGGGCTGACCTGCCGTCCCCGGCCGCCGAGCAGTTTGATGGCGCAGTAGCTGATGACCCCCAGGCTGACGCCATTGGCGATGGAAAAGGTCAGCGGCATGACAATGATGGTCAAAAAGGCCGGCAGACTGTCGGCGATGTCGTCCCAGTCGATGTGGCGCACGCCCTCCATCATCAGTGCTCCCACCAGAATCAGGGCGGGCGCGGTGGCCGCGCCGGGAATGGCGGCGGCGAGCGGCCACAGGAACATGCTCAGCAGGAACAGCACGGCGACCGTCACGGCGGTCAGGCCGGTGCGGCCCCCCTCGCCGATGCCGGCGGCGGATTCCACGTAGGCGGTGGTGGTGGAGGTGCCCATGAACGCGCCGAACATGGCCGCGAGGCCGTCCATCGAGAACAGGCGGCGGGCACGCGGCATGTTGCCCTGCGCGTCAATAAAACCCGCACGCTGCGACAACCCGGTCAGGGTGCCGGTGGCATCGAAGAAATCCACGAAGAAGAAGGTAAAGACCACGCTCAGCAGGCCCAGCCCCAGCGCTCCGGCGAGGTCCATCTGCCCCACCAGCGCGCCCGGCCACACCGGCGTGCCGAAAATGCCCAGAAACGGACCGTCAAAACCGGGAAACGAGCGCAGCGCGCCCTCCGGTCCGCCCGCGTACACGGCGGCTCCGGTCACGATGCCGAGCACCGTGGTTGCCAGGATGCCGTACAGGATCGCCCCGGTGACCCGGCGGGCCATCAGCGCGGCGGTCAGAATGACGCCGATGGACGCCAGCCAGACCGTCGGCGAGGACAGCGAACCCATGCCCACCAGCGTGGCTGGATTGGCGACCACGATGCCCGCATTCTTGAGCCCCAGGAAGGCCAGGAACGCGCCGATGCCGCCGGTGATGGCAAACTTCAGCGAGTTGGGAATAGCCTGCACGATGGCCTGCCGTGCGCCCAGCACGCTGAGCAGCACGAACAGCACCCCGCTGATGAAGACGGCGCCCAGGGCGGTCTGCCACGCGACGCCCATGCCCTGCACCACCGTGTAGGCAAAAAAGGCGTTCAGGCCCATGCCCGGAGCCTGCGCGAAAGGATATTTCGCCACCAGTCCCATGGCGAGCGAGCCGAAGGCCGCCGCGATGGCGGTGGTCATCAACAGCTGCACGAAGGCGTTGGGCACGTCAATGGCGGTGGCGAGAACCTGTGGGTTCACGAACAGGATGTAGCTCATGGTCAGGAAGGTGGTGAGGCCCGCGCGCATCTCCTGCCGGACGCTGGAGTTCTGGGCGCTGAGGCCGAAGTAACGGTCCAGGCCAGAGGTCGGGGTGGACGGAGTACGGGCGGCGGCGGGATCAGACATGACATCTCCTTCGCTCTTTCCTGACGGACCGGAAGAGCCTCATGGCGGAACGGTGGCGGGAGCCGGACGGCAGAATCAAGGCATCCCGGCGGGCACGGCTGTCCCGGAGGGCGTGTGGGGGCGGTCGTACACTGGGTCGCCGCCAACCCACACCCGGGCCACGTCGGCCTGGGTGCCGTTGGCATACAGGGCGGCCAACGTGCCCGGGGCGCTGTCGGCGTGCTGCAGGACGGCCTCCAGCGTGCTTCCCGCGCCGGGGCGCAGCCACACGGCGTCGAAGGCCTTGCCCACGCCAAAATCCCCGATGTGGTCTTGCAGGTCCAGCGCCTGCGCTCCGGCCCGGGTGCACAGGTACAGCAGGTGGGCGGGCGTCAGCGCCACCCTGTCCCCGGCCTGAAGCTGCTGCATGAAGTACGCCTGCAGGCCCTCCTTGAGCATGGAAAATCCGGTGCCGCCGCCCACATCGGTCCCCAGCGCGACATGCACGCCCGCCGCGAGGTGCCGGCCCAGCGGAAACAGACCGCTGCCCAGCGAGCTGTTGCTGCACGGGCAATGGGCGGCGCTGCAGTGGTGCGCGGCCATGACGTGCAGTTCGCGGTCGGTGGTGTGGACACTGTGGGCAAACACGCTGCGCCGCCCCAGCAGTCCGGCCCGGTCATAGGTGTCCAGATAATCGCGGGCGTCCGGGAACAGCCCGCGCACGGTCTGGATTTCTGCCCGGTTCTCGTTGAGGTGACTCGTGAAATGCACGTCCGGAAACTCGCGCATCAGCGCGGCGCAGGCGTCGAGCATGCCCTCGCTGGCCGAGAGGCTGAAGCGTGGCGTTACGGCGTACCGGGCGCGGCCCTGACCGTGCCAGCGCTCGATCAGGGCCTTGCCCTCAGCGTAGGCCCGCTCGGGGGTGGTGTGCAATTCGCCGCGCAGCATCCGGTCGCTGACGACCTGTCCGGCGACCGTCCGCAGGCCCGACGTCGCCGCCTCGTCAAAAAACTCGTCCATTGCCCCGGCAAAATGCGAGCCGAAGACCAGCGCGGTGGTCGTGCCGTTGCGGGCCAGCCCGCCGAGGAACTCGCGGGCCACGGCGCGGGCATACGTCGCGTCGGCCAGCCGCGCCTCCTCAGGCAGGGCGCAGCGGTCCAGCCAGTCCAGCAGCGGCATGCCCAGCCCGCCGATGATGCGGACCTGCGGGTAATGCACGTGGGTGTCAATAAATCCTGGCAGCAGCACGCCGCCGCGCAGGTCGGTGACGGGAGCGTCCGGGTGGGCCGCGTGCAGGGCGGCGAAGTCGCCGCTGCTGCGGATCACGCCGCCGCCTATCAGCAGGCCGCCGTCCTCCTGAACGTGCAGGGCGTCGGCCTCCCGGAACGGGTCGAGGGGCGTGTGCATGAAGGTGGCGCGGTACAGCATGGGGGTCATTGGGGCCTCACAGACGGAAGGGAAGAGGGAAGGGAAGACGTGGCCTGCGCGGCGTCATGTTCCATGCGCGCGACCAGCTGCGCGGCCACGCTGACGGCGATCACGGCGGGTGCCTTGCCCGAGATGTCCGGCACGCCGATGGGTGTGGTGATGCGTGTCAGGGCCGCGTCGTCATGGCCCTCGCGCCGCAGCTGTTCCTGAAAGCGGAGCCACTTGACCGATGAGCCGATCAGCCCGACAAAGCCCAGGTCGCGGCGGCGCAACGCCGCGTCGCACAGGGCGGCGTCCTCGGCGTGGTCGTGGGTCAGGATCAGGAGGTGGGTGCCGGCGGGCAGGTCGTGCAGTGTCATCTCGGGGATGGGGGCGTGGTGAACTGCAAGGCGCGCCTCGCCGCCTTGCAGCGGGGCCAGCCGCTCGGGCGTGAGCTGCGCGGCCCGCGAATCCACCAGATGCAGGTGCAGCGGCAGCCGCGCCAGAATGCGCCCCAGTTCCAGCCCCACGTGCCCGACCCCGAAAATGGCAACGTGGGGCCGCACGGTCTGCAGCGGCTCCAGCAGCAGCGTCACCTCACCGCCACAGCACTGCCGCCCGTGCTCGTTGCCCGCGCGGTCGGTCAGGCGCAGGGTCAGCAGTTCCGGCGTGTGGGCCGAGACCTTCAGCATGGCCCGCGCCCGCTCGGTGGCGGTCGCCTCCAGATTGCCGCCGCCCACACTGTCCCAGGCCTGCTCCGCGCCGACCACCATCTTGGCCCCCGCCTCACGCGGAGCGTGGCCGCGCACGGCGGCGACGGTGACGAGCACACCGGGAAGGCCGTGGTCCTGCAGGTGCTGGAGGGCCCGCAGCCAGTTCATGGGCGGTGGGGAGAAGGGATGGGGGGCACCGCATGTTGCCCGACGACGGGCTTCCTAGTCATCGGCGGCCACCGGTTCGGTCTGCGCCCGCCGCGCCGCCTCCAGCGCCCAGAACACGGCCTCGGGCGTGGCCGGAGAGGCCAGTTCCTGGGTGCGGCCGCCGGGGCCAAACGCGGCGGCGGCCTGCCGCAGCGCCTCACGGACGCTGATGCCCAGCATCAGGGGGGGCTCACCCACCGCCTTGGAGCCGTACACCACGCCGGTCTCGGTGGCGCGCTCCAGCAGGGCCACGTTGAACACCTCGGGCATCTCGCTGAAGCTGGGCAGCTTGTAGGTGCTCGCCGCCTGGGTGTTGAGGCGGCCACGGTTCGGGCCATCCGACTCGTCCCAGCGCAGTTCTTCCAGGGTCAGCCAGCCGGCCCCCTGCACGAAGCCGCCCTCCACCTGCCCGATGTCGATCAGCGGCGACAGGCTGTCGCCCACGTCCTGCAAGATGTCCACCCGGCGGGTGCGGTACAACCCGGAAAAGCCGTCCACCTCCACCTCGGCGATGGCCGCGCCGTACGCGAAATACTTGAAGGGCTCGCCGTGCATCGCCACGCGGTCCCAGTGCAGACCCGGCGTGCGGTAGTACCCGGCCGCCCACAGCTGCGTCCGCAGATGGTAGGCGTCGTGGACAAGCTGTTTGAAGTCGATGCCCTTGTCCGGATGACCCAGCGGATACACCAGCCCCTCCTCGAAGCGCACGTCCCCCGGATGCACGCCCAGCGCTCCGGCCGCCACGGCTGCGAGGCGGGCCTGGATCTGCTCGCAGGCGTCCTTGATGGCCCCGCCGTTCAGGTCGGCCCCGCTGCTCGCGGCCGTGGCGCTGGTGTTGGGCACCTTGTCGGTGCGGGTGGGGGCCAGCCGGACCCACCCCACCGGCACGCCCAGCGCGGTCGCCGCCACCTGAATCATCTTGGTGTGCAGGCCCTGGCCCATCTCGGTGCCGCCGTGGTTGATCAGGACGCTGCCGTCCTTGTAGACATGGACCAGGGCGCCGGCCTGGTTGTAGGCCGTGAAGTTGAAGGAGATCCCGAATTTGACCGGTGTGATCGCCAGCCCCCGCTTGGTATGCGGGTGCGCGGCGTTGAAGGCCTCCACTTCAGCGGTGCGGGCCGCGAAGTCGCCGCTGACCAGCAGTTGCCCCCACAGGTCTTCCAGGCGTTCGGCGTGGCGCACCGGCTGGCCGTAGGGGGTGGCCTCGCCCGGCCGGTAGAAGTTGCGCCGCCGCAGTTCATGGGCCGGCAGCCCCAGCAGCGGCGCGCAGCGGCCCAGGATGTCCTCGATCACCAGCATGCCCTGTGGGCCGCCGAAGCCCCGGAAGGCGGTCTGGGAGGTCTTGTTCGTCCGGGCAATGCGGCCGCGGACCTCCACATGCGGAATGAAGTAGGCGTTGTCGATATGACACAGCGCCCGCGCCATCACCGGCTCGGACAGGTCCAGGCTCCAGCCGCCGTCGCTGGTGAGGGTGGCCTGCAGGGCGCGCAGTTTGCCATTGTCGTCGAAGGCCACCTTCCATTGGGCGTGGAAGGGATGGCGCTTGCCGGTCAGGGTCATGTCCTGGGTGCGGTTCAAGCGCAACCGGACCGGACGGCCCGTCAGGACACTGCCCAGCGCGGCAATCGCCGCGTAGCCGTGTGGCTGCATCTCCTTGCCGCCAAAACCCCCGCCCATCCGCAGGCACTGCACGGTGACCTGGGCGGAGTCCAGCCCCAGCACGTGCGCCGCGATCTCCTGGGTCTCGCTGGGATGCTGGGTGCTGGACTGGATAAAAACCTGCCCCCCCTCGTCCACGTAGGCCAGCGCGGCGTTGGTTTCCAGGTAGAAGTGCTCCTGCCCCCCCATCTCGAACTCGCCCTCGAAGGTGTGGGCGGCTCCCTCAAACCCGAGGGTGATGTCCCCGCGCCGCAGGGTGGACTGAGCGCCCTGGAAGGATTCGGCGGCGATGGCTTCCTGCACGGTCACGAGGGACGGCAGTACCTCATACCCGACCTCCACCGCCTGGGCGCCGCGCCGCGCCGCGTCGGCGCTGTCGCCCAGCACCCAGGCGACCGGGTGACCGTGGTACATCACCTCCGTGGGAAACAGCGGCTCGTCGCCCTTCACGCCCGCGTCGTTCGCGCCGGGCACGTCGGCGGCGGTGAGCACGCGCACCACGCCGCGGACGTTTAGCGCCTGCGATACGTCCAGGCGGGTCACGCGGGCGTGGGCGTGCGGGGCCTGCACCGGCCACGCGTGCAGCAATCCGGCGAGGCGCACCCCCAGGTCGTCGGTGTACAGCGCGTGCCCGGTGACGTGCAGCGAGGCGCTTTCATGCGGAATGGCGTCGCCAACGGCACCGTTGTGGGGACGTTCGTGCAGGCTGGTCATGGGGTCACCTCCGGGAAGGGGCAAGTCGCAAGTGTGGGCGGTGGATCCCTAAACACGGGCCACGTCCCGCCGCTCATGGAAGAACTTCAGCAGCGTCTGTTCCAGCATGGCCGCGCGGTATTCGGCGCTGGCGCGGTGGTCGCTGAGGGGAGTGCCCTCGCGGCGCAACAGGCGGGCCGCCTCGCGGACGGTGGTTTCGGTCCACGGCTGGCCGACCAGGGCCTGCTCGGTCTCGACGGCCCGCAGCGGGGTGGCGGCCACTCCGCCCAGGCCGATGCGAACGCGGCGGACGCGGTCACCGTCCAGCTCCAGGGCAATGCCCACCGCCACGCTGGAAATGTCGTCGAAGCGGCGCTTGGCGTATTTGTAAAAACCGGTCAAGGGTGCGAGCGGCAGCGGCACCTTGATCGCCCGGATCAGCTCGCCGCCCCCCAGGTCGGTCTGACGGTAGCCCCTGAAGAAGTCCGCGAGCGGCACCTCACGTTCCCCGGTGCGCGAGGCCAGCACCAGCGAGGCGTCCAGCGCGAGCAGCGTGGGCGGACTGTCTCCGATGGGCGAGGCGGTTCCGAGGTTGCCGCCCAGCGTGGCGCTGTTGCGGATCAGGCGGCTGGCGAACTGCGGGAACCACTCGGCCATCAGCGGAATGCGTCCGTCCAGACGCCGCTCGAGTTCCGAGAGGTTCAGGCCCGCCCCGAGGCGCACGTGGTCACTGTGCCACTCCAGCTCGCGCAGTTCGTCCAGACCGTCGACCGCGATGGTCACGTCCGCACGCGCATGGCGCAGGTTGACCTCCACACCCCAGTCGGTGCCGCCGGCAAGCAACTTGGCATCGGGGTGTTCGGCGAGCAGGTCCAGGGCCTGGGCCAGATCGGCGGGGCGGTAAAAGGCTCCGTCCGGCCCGGACAGGCGGGTGGGCGGTGGGGTCGGAGCGGGCCGCGAACGCCGGGTCGCCAGCGGGTCGCCCTGCGGGGGGGTATCCAGCGCATAGGCCGCGTCCTGAATCGGGCGGTAGCCGGTGCAGCGGCACAGGTTGCCGCTCAGGGCATGAATGTCAAAGCCGTTGGGCGCGTGGTGTTCGCCGTCCCGGCGCTCGGGCCGGTAATACTCGGCGGCCATACTCACCACGAAGCCGGGCGTGCAGTATCCGCACTGCGAGCCGCCGCGCACGGCCAGTTCCCTCTGGACCGGGTGCAGATCGGTAGGCGACCCCAGGCCCTCGGCAGTGATGACCTCCTGGCCGTTCATGGCCGGAAGCAGCAGCAGGCAGGCGTTGACGCTCTCCAGGCGCGTGCCGCCCTGTCCGTCCGGGCGCGAGACGAGCACCGCGCAGGCTCCGCACTCTCCCTCGGCGCAGCCCTCCTTGCAGCCCGTGAGGCCGCCGTCCCGCAGCCAGCCCAGGAGCGTTTCGTGGGGCCGTGCGCCGTGCACCGTGCGGGGTTCTCCGTTGACTGTCACCGTAAAGCTGTCCATGCTGCCTCCATCGTCAACAACAATAAACCCGACGTTCCATGCACACCCCGGGCCAGAGGCCCCGGATGCATGGTTCACGCCGGTGACGAGAAGAAGGCGGGCCGCTGGTTATCCATGCAGAACAGTGGCCTGTTGTGGTGTGCATTAATTTTACGCCTAAGTAATTGCCGTGTCCAGGGGACGTATCTGCTCTGGGCTGGATTCAAGCGCTGTGGCCGCTGAGATATGGGGAAACGTGTCAGGAACAGCCCCCGCCCCAAGGTGAACTGTGGAGTGAAGAAATCCAAAGTCCACGGGTGAAAAATCAGGTGATCAGGTCCGTCTTTTATCTGGTCTCGGAGAAATTGATCATGTCCGATGACGGGGCAGCACAGCCCAGTTCCCGGTCTGTCGCGGACGACCTCCGCTGATTTCGCCTCTGGATTCCGTGCCCTGCGGCCCCTGCCCTCAGGTCCGGCACAGTGATCGCTTCGTCCCCTTTCGCATCTTGTGGGCAACTCGCCCGTCTGTGCAGACACAGTCGGTTCTGAGGAACCGGCTTCATAGGGATACGGTGTCCGGGAAGTGAACGGCGAATCGCCGGCAGTCTCCCCGGCAATACGGCCGGGGCAGGACGATCCGGTTGGACTGGTTGCAGGGGGTCGGGATATGCAAAAGAAGGGGGTGCAGATGGCCGCATACGGGCCGCCTGCACCCCCTTCTGGTGTACTGGGGGATCTCCGGGAGACTTCAGCGCCGGCTGAGGGTCAGCTGCATCTGGCCGACCGTGCGCCCGGCGGCCTCGGCCTGACAGGCAAACACGTGGTTGGCGGCCTGCGCGGACGTCTCCTCGACCTCGAAAGTGGCGCTCTCGCCGGCCCAGCAGAAGTCATGAGCCACGACCTCGGCATGCGGGATGAAAAAGGCCTGATCTCCGCCCAGGCTCAGGCCCGCAAGCTGCGACAGCTGACCCATCAGGATGGCGACCGGCATGGCCGGGTAGCGGTCAAAGTGGCCGGCACACGCCTGCACCGGCACCTCGCCGATCCGGCGGATCCAGCGCGGCCCGTCGCGTTGGATGGTGCCGTCGGGCAGCGCGGGCATGCGCCCCAGGCCCTCGGCGCTGAACTCGGGCCGCGCGCGCGAGCGGAACAGCCGTGAGAACGCGCTGTCGGTCAGGATGGTGTATTCCACCTCGACCACGGCGAGCGGTTTGCCCCCTGCGAAGGCCTCGATGCGCGCGGTGGCTTCACGCTTGCTGAGGTTCAGCAGTTCGGCCTGCAGGGTGATCACCGAGCCATACGGCGCGTCGTTCAAAAAACCCGTGTACTGGGCCTTCTGCGCCAGATAGTAGCGGCGCTGGTCATCGGCCTGGGCCAGGGCGGCGGCGCACAGGCCGGCGATGGCCGCGTGGCGGCTGAGTTCCGCTCCCTGAATCGGCCCGAGTTCCTGGCTGCGCGGCAGTTCGGCGCGGGCGGTGGCATTCAGGCGGCCCGCTTCGGCGCTGAGGTCACTCAGGGCAAAATAGGGGGGGCGCACGCAGATGCGCGCGAGCAGTCGGTCAGTGGACAGGTGCCTCGAGAGGGCGGTCTCTGGAGCAATGGCACGGTAGACAGGACTGGTCAGCATGAAGCCTCCGGGAAAGTGGTCAAACATCGGGCCTGAGAAGGATGAGCAGAGAATAAACTCAAAATCGCCCTTTGCCTAGTCACTTCCGGTACGGAGTCTCCTGACAAAATTCTTACAGGCGCAGATCAGATCGGCCTTAAGGCATGACTGGTGGGGTAAGCCACGAAAGTCATTCTTGCGCACCGAGGCCGATTTTAACGTTCAGAAACGGTGTTTTCACGGCAACCGACAGCACCCACCGAAGGGGTCGGAGGCGGCCAGTCTCAGCGCGCCTTGTCTAGGCATGCCTCAATTTGAAGGCCGTATCAGCAAGGCCCGGAGAACCGAACCGCAGCCTTCATGGGCAAGGGCCAGGATTGAGGGGGCCTCAGGCGGGAGTGGTCAGGCGTCCGCGAATCAGCGGAGCAACCTCAGTGCCCAGAAGCTCGATGCTGCGCAGCATCTGTTCATGCGGCATGAGCACGTTGGTCATCTGGAAGGTCAGGCGTGAGAGGCCGCCGAGGACATCATTCAGGTACAGCGCCTTGTCGGCGACCGCCTGCGGATCTCCGATCAGGTAGGCGCCGCCCGGCGCACACGCAGCGTCGAACTGGGCGCGGGTGGGCGGGCGCCAGCCGCGCTCGCGGCCCAGCAGGGTAAACAGCCGCTCATGGCCCGGCCAGAAGGCGTCGGCCGCCCCACGGGAGGTGTCGGCCACGAAGCCGAAAGCATGAACGCCCACCCGCAGCTGTTCGGGAGCGAAGCCCGCCCGCGCGCCCGCCTGCCGGTACAGGTCCACCAGCGGACGAAAGTGCCGGAAGTCGCCGCCGATGATGGCGATCATCAGCGGCAGCCCCAGGGTGCCGGCGCGCACGAAGGATTGCGGCGTGCCGCCTACCCCCAGCCACACCGGCAAGCGGTCCTGCAGCGGGCGCGGATAGATGCCCTGGCCGCTCAGCGGGGGGCGGTGCCGACCCGACCAGTGCACGTGGGTCTGCTCGCGGATCTTCAGCAGCAGGTCCAGTTTCTCGGCAAACAGCGAGTCGTAGTCCTGCAGGTCATGCCCGAACAGCGGATACGCCTCCACCGAGGAGCCCCGGCCCACCACCAGTTCGGCGCGGCCACGCGACAGCAGATCCAGCGTGGCGAAGTCCTGGAACACCCGCACCGGATCGTCGGCGCTGAGCACGGTGACGGCGCTGGTCAGCCGGACGCGCTGCGTGCGGGCCGCCGCCGCCGCCAGTATCAGGGTGGGGGCCGAGTCCAGGTATTCCTGACGGTGGTGCTCGCCGATGCCGAACACGTCGATGCCCGCCTCGTCGGCCTGGACAATCTCGCCGAGCAGGTTGCTCAGCCGGTCGGCGGCCCCCAGCGTTTCTCCGGTCCGGGGATCCGAGACCACGGCGGCGAAGCTGTCGATTCCAATCTGCATAGGCGTCCTCCCAGGGAGCGGCGCACCCGAGAGTGCCGGCGTCCTCCAGGCCCGAGCATACTGTGTTTTACGAAGGGGTTTACTTATTGGTGGCGACGCCCTGCGGTGGTGGTGGGCGGCCCCCCCCGTATACTCCGGCCATGACGCTCCCGCTGCAGCCCAGCCGTGCGCGCGCCGGGGCAAACGACATCGCCCGCGCCCTGCACGGCTGGTGGTGCGCCAAACTGGGCCGCCCGCTGCGGCGCTGACGGGCCCTGCCTGCCGTGCCCCCGTGCGGGGCGAACCCGCCTGTCTCTTTCAGAGGTGTTGTGCTATGACTGTCTTTGACCGCCTGTTTGCCGATTCTGCCCTCAGCCAGCTGCAAGAGAAGGATGCCCGCGATCCGCTGGCCCACAAACGCGCCGAATTCATCCTGCCGGACGGCGTGGTGTATCTGGACGGCAACAGCCTAGGAGCGCTGCCCCGGCGCGTACCCGCCCGGCTTGCCCAGGTGGCCGAGCAGGAGTGGGGCGCTGGCCTGATCCGATCCTGGACGGCGGGGGCCGGGACAGGACAGGGCTGGATGAACCTGCCCGACCGGGTGGCCGCCAAGCTGGCCCCGCTGGTCGGCGCGCAGCCACACGAGCTCTCGGTGGGAGACAGCACCGGCGTGAACATCTTCAAGGCCCTCGCCGCCGCCCTGCACCTCGCGCCGCCGGAACGCCGCGTGATCCTCACCGATGCCGACAACTTTCCCACCGATCTGTACGTGGCCCAGGGCCTCAACGCGCTGCTGGACGGGCGCTATGAGGTGCGGCGCGTGCCGGGAGCCGAGCTGGAAGGGCACCTGACCGACGAGGTGGCCGTCACCCTGCTGACCGAGGTGGACTACCGCACCGGGCGCCGGATGGATCTGGCCGGATTCACGGCGCGCGCGCACGCACAGGGCATTCTGACGGTCTGGGACCTCGCGCACTCGGCCGGAGCCTTTCCGGTGGACTTGAACGGCGCGGACGTGGACTTCGCGCTGGGCTGCGGCTACAAGTACCTCAACGGCGGCCCGGGCGCTCCCGCGTTCCTGTTCGTGGCACAGCGGCACCACGCTGCGCCGGTGTTCCTGAGCGGCTGGATGGGCCACGCCGATCCCTTTGAGATGGCGCGCGACTTCACGCCCGCTCCCGGGGCGCGGCGCTACGTGGTGGGCACGCCGATGGTCCTGAGCCTGAGCGCCCTGGACGCGGCGCTGGACGTATTTGCCGATGTGGACATGGCCGAACTCCGCGCCAAGTCGTTGTCGCTGACCGACGCCTTTATCGAGCTGATGGAGCCGCTGGCGGCGCAGCATCCGCTGACGCTGGTGACGCCGCGGGCCCACGCCGAGCGCGGCAGTCAGGTGTCGTACCAGCACCCCCAAGCGCGGGCCGTGATGGACGCCCTGATCGGGCGGGGCATTCTGGGTGATTTCCGCACGCCGGACATCCTGCGCTTCGGCTTCACGCCGCTGTACCACTCGCACGCGGACGTGTGGCGGGCGGTACAGGGCATCCGGGCGGTGCTGGAGGAGCGCGGAGCATGAGCGATCAGGACGCTCCGGAACGCGCACATACCGACTTCAGCCACAGCCTGAGCTACGGCGATTACCTGCAGCTGGATACGCTCAAGGCCGCGCACCGGCCCATCACCGGGGCCCACGACGAGCACCTGTTTATCGCCGTTCACCACGTCTCGGAGGTGTGGCTGGAACTGATCGTGCGCGAGCTGCGGGCGGCCATGACACTGCTTCATGGGGGCATCACCGACACGCCGCTGAAGATGCTGACCCGCGTGGTCCGCGCACAGGAGCAACTCACGAACGCCTGGGAAGTTCTCAAGACCATGACGCCCGCCGACTATCTGCAGTTCCGGCACGCCTTCGGGCAGGCGTCGGGCTTTCAGTCGGCGAGCTACCGCACGGTGGAATTTCTGCTCGGCAACCGCCGCGCGGTGCTGCTGCGCCCGCACGAACACCGTCCCGACCTGCATGACCCGCTGGAAGCGGACCTGCACGCCCCCAGCCTGTACGACCTGGCGCTGCGGCTGCTCGCCGCGCGGGGACTGCCGGTGCCCCGGGAGGTGCTGGAGCGGGACCTCACCCAGCCGCCGGTCCTCAACGAGGCCGTGCTGGACGCGTGGCTGACCGTGTACCGTGCCCCCGACACCTACTGGGACCTGTACGAGCTGGCCGAGAAGCTGCTGGACGTGGAGGACAACTTCCGGCGCTGGCGCTTTAACCACCTCACCACGGTGGAGCGCACCATCGGCTTCAAGGCCGGGTCGGGCGGCACGAGCGGTGCGGGGTACCTGCGCGCGGCCCTGAACACGGTGCTGTTTCCCGAACTGTGGGAGGTGCGGACCCGGTTGTAGGCCGAAGCGCCCTCCCCTTCAGTTGAGCTGCGCGTAGACTTCCGGGGCAATTTCAGGCAGGCACTCCAGCCCGGGACGGGCCAGGGCATATCCCTGCATGTGCGTGATGCCCAGCGAGAGCAGGCAGCGCGCCTCGGCGAGATCCTCCACTCCCTCGGCCACAAGCAGCACCCCGGCTTCCCGGGCAAACTGGGCCATGTGGCGCAGCGCCGCTTGCTGCCAGCGGTCATGGTGAAGGCCGCTGACCACCGTGCGGTCAATCTTCACCACATCCGGGCGGATTGCGAGCAACAGGCCCAGGTTGGCATGTCCCGCACCGTAGTCGTCCAGCGCGGTGCCAAAGCCCCAGGCCCGGTAAGTGTCAATGATGTTCCGCACATGCGCCGCGTCGGGTACCTGCTCGTGTTCGGTGATCTCAAAGAGCAGCCGCTCCAGCGGAAAGCCCACCTCACGCGCCGTCTGCAGGGTGGCCTGTATGCACGTTCGAGGGTTGTATACCGCGTTGGGCATGATGTTGATGGACAGCCGGGTCTGCATGCCCAGGCGGGCCGCGCTGCGGATGGCAGTCATGCGGCACTGCTGGTCAAGGTGGTACAGGCTGCCCACATCCGGCGCCCCCGCGCTGTCCTGGGCCGCCTGGAACTGCTCGAACACCCAGCCCGCCGGCTGGCCCTGGGGCCCGCGCACCAGCGCCTCGTAGGCGTAGACCTCACGGCGGCTCATGTCCACGATGGGCTGGAAGGCCATCTGCAGCGTCAGCGGTGAGGCGGGCGGAACCTGACACGCACGGCAGGGAGCAGTGCGGTCAGTCATGACAGATGGTGTTCGGAATGAGGAAACAGGCTCGCAAAGTTTCTTCAGTATAGGTGGGGGGTCTGACACGTCTGGCACAACCACGCATCCAGGACGATGAATCATCCTGTTCATCTGTTCGGGAATACACGCCACAGAGGGTCATCTGTCCCGGCCCGGACATCCCAGCGTTTCCGCTCGGCCACGGGTCCTGGTTTCCCAGACTCACGGATGCAGGTGTTCGTCGCCGTGCTCGCCGTGGGCATCCGGAGCCTCCAGCTGGACAGTGACGTGGTCAATGCCGTGCTGCCGGGCCAGTTCCTCCACCCGAGGCAGCAGCGCCGGAACCGGATCGGGCGCGACCAGATGGGCCGTCAGGTTGTTCTGTCCGCTGGTCACGCTCCATACGTGCAGGTCGTGGACGCCCTGCACACCGGGCAGCGCCGCAAGGTCGGCACGCAAGCTTCTCAGGTCCAGGCCCTCGGGCACACCTTCAAGGAGCACGTTCACGCTCTGGCGCAGCAGCGTCCAGGTGCGCGGCAGCACCCACAGGCCGATCAGTGCGCCCAGCACCGGATCCACCCAGCTCAGGCCGGTCACCCGGATGATCACGGCCCCGGCGATCACTGCGACCGACCCCAGCAGGTCGCCCATCACCTCCAGGTAGGCCGACTTGAGATTCAGGTTCTGCGTGCTGCCGCCCACCAGAATGCGGGCGCTGATCACATTGACGATCAGGCCCAGCACGGCCACGATCAGCATGGGTGTGGACTGCACCGTGACCGGTTCACGCAGGCGCGAGTACGCCTCCACCAGGATGTAGAGGCCAACGGCAAACAGCGCCCCGGCGTTCACCGCCGCCGCCAGAATCTCGGCACGGCGGTAGCCGAAGGTGCGCCGCCGGTCGGCCGGTCGCGCCCCCACACGGATCGCGAGCAGCGAGAGCACCAGCGCCATCACGTCGGTGAGCATGTGTCCGGCGTCCGAAAGCAGCGCCAGGCTGCCCGAGATGAAGCTGTAGATCACCTCGACCACCAGAAAACTGGCCGTCAGACCCAGCGCCAGGGCCAGCTGCCGGGCGTTGGCGTTCGCTCCGTGGTTGTGGCCGGAAGCCGCGTGGTCGTGGTCCGTCATGGCGCCGGACACCGGGCTCGAGGAAGACAGGGCATCCTTTCACCGTACCGGGCAGGGCCACGCGCCCGATGAGCCGACGTTTATTCAAACGCGGAGGATGGCGGCGGGGTGGAGATCAGACCGCTTCCAGGTCAGCCAGGGCCGCCTTGAGGTCGATGACCATGCCGATCAGGGCCGCGTGAACAAACGTCTGCGGGTAGTTGCCCAGCAACTCGCCGGTCCAGGGATCGGCTTCCTCGGCCAGGAAGCCCAGGTCGCTCGCCTGGGCCAGGACCGCTTCCAGGATGGTTCTGGCCCGCTGCGGGTCCCGCATGACCCAGTACTGCGCCACCCACAGGGTCCCCGCCAGGAAGACGCCCTCCCGCCGGTCCGTCTCACCGGCCAGATGCCGCCAGTACAGGTGGTTGTGGCAGTAGTCGCGTTCCAGCACCCGCAGGGTCGCAAGCATCTCCGGGGTGTCGGGGGCGCAGTAGCCCCAGACCGGATACAGGGCCGCCGTCAGGTCCACCCCCTCCTCGCCCGCCACGTAGGCGTAGGCGCCCTCGGCGGTCAGGCCATGGCACGCAACCCAGTCCCGCGCGGCGGCGGCGGCCCGGCGCCAGCGGGCGGCCTGCTCCGGAGTGGAGGCGGACCCGGCGATGTATTCCAGGGCGGTGGCGGCCAGGACCTTGCCCGCCACGTAGGGACGTTTCTGACGCTCTTCCCAGATGCCGTAATCGTCGTCCTGCCAGTGGTCGCACAGGTACTCGGCCAGACGTTCCACCACGCTCCAGTGCTCGCGGGTACCGAAACGCTCATAGATCAGCTTGGCGGCGAGCAGCACGTTGCCGTAGGCGTCGAGCTGCAGCTGTCCGCGCGCTCCGTTTCCAATCCGGACCGGGCGGCTGTCCTGGTAACCGCGCAGATTCAGTTCGATCTCGGCGGGCGGGTCGCCGCCGCCCACCGTCATGAACGGCGGCGCGGGCAGACCGTCCTCGCGGTGTGCGGTTCCGCAGATGAAGGCCAGAAACTGTCGGCCCTCGCTGCCGTCGCTCTCTATCCGGGTCAGGGCGCTGACCACCATACCGGCGTCCCGCAGCCACACGTAGCGGTAGTCCCAGTTCTTGTCGCCGCCCGCCACCTCGGGCAGGCTGGTGGTGGGGGCGGCGATGGTGGCGCCGCTGTTCCCGTCGGTGAGCATACGCAGCGCCCGCAGCGAGGAACGCACCGCGTGCTGGTACGGGCCGTGGTAACCCGCGTGCGCCGCGAGTTCCTGCCACGCCGCGAGGGTCTGTTCGCGCCAGCGGGCCACGTCGGCCCAGCCGGGGGCCGCGTCCAGCCGATCATCGCTCAGCAGAGCCCAGGCCGCCTCGCCGGCCGGCACGCGGACCACCACGGCGCCCTCCTCAATGCGCGGCGGGTGCGAGGCGTACAGCCACTGGCGGTCACTGATCTGCACGCCCGCGCCATCGGGCCGCAGATGGGCTTCCCGGCGGGCGTAGTCGGGGGCGGCGCGCAGCACCAGTTCAAGCGGCTGTGGGGCCGGCGAGAGCGTACGGCACAGTCCGGAAGGCAGCCCCTTCCCGAACGGCATGAAATCGGTCAGGGTCAGGGCCAGGGGAGCGCCTCCACCGCTGCTTTCCAGCCGCAGGCGCGATTCCAGAACGGCGCTGTCCGCGACGTAGCTGCGGCCACCGCCCTGCGCTCCCGGGCACACCACGGCCCACGAGCCGCCGCGCACCGGGTCCAGCAGGCGCGCAAGCAGGGAGGGTGCGTCGAAGCGGCCCGGGCAGTACCACACCACTTCACCCAGCGCGCTCACCAGGGCGGCGCTGCGCCGGTCACTCAGCAGGGCCAGATCACGCAGGCGCGGTTCCTGTGCCGCCCGCTCGTCCTGCGGCAGCTGTTCCGCCTGCTTCCGTGGTTCCGTGTCTTGCGTCATTGCCACCTCCGGTCCCGGCCACACTAGAGCATCCCCCTCCAGAACTCTGGTTCTTTTCCCCAGGTGTTGATTGGATTCGGGCGCGCCTGTGGTCCCTGCCCAGCCCTGTGGCCCACGCCGCCTCCGGCGAACACCGCCCTGCATGCGGCACAATGGGGCCATTCGACTTCACTGCGACACAGACCGGAAGATGGCCGGCCTGAAGGAGAACCCATGACCCCACACGAGACGGACATCATCGTGGTCGGCGCAGGCCTGGCCGGACTGGTCGCCGCCGCCGAGGCCGCCGACGCTGGCCGGCGCGTGCTGCTGCTGGACCAGGAGGGCGAGCAGAATCTGGGCGGACAGGCGTACTGGTCGTTTGGTGGCCTGTTTCTGATCGACACACCCGAGCAGCGGCGTCTGGGCATCCGCGACAGCCATACCCTGGCGTGGCGCGACTGGCAGAACACGGCCGGATTCGACCGCCCGGAGGACCACTGGCCGCGCCGCTGGGCCGAGGCCTACGTGGAGTTTGCCGCCGGGGAAAAGTACGGCTGGCTGGCGGCGCAGGGCGTGCGTTTCTTTCCCGGCGTGGGCTGGGCCGAGCGCGGCGGGCAGGGTGCGGGCGGTCCCGGCAACAGCGTGCCGCGCTTTCACATCACCTGGGGCACCGGGCCGGGCGTCGTGGAGCCCTTCGAGCGGCGGGTGCGCGGGCACGTGGCAGCGGGGCGCATCACCTTCCGCTTTCGCCACCGCGTGCGCGGCCTGAACATCACGGGCGGCGTGGTGCATGGCGTCCACGGCGACGTGCTGGAACCCTCGGGGGTGGGGCGCGGCGAGGCGAGTTCGCGGGTGGTCGTGGACGACTTCGATCTGAACGCCGGGGCGGTGATTCTCACTTCCGGGGGCATCGGCGGCAACCATGAGCTGGTGCGCCAGAACTGGCCCACCCAGCGCCTGGGTCCCGCGCCGAAATTCATGGTCTCCGGGGTGCCGCAGCATGTGGACGGCGCGGCGCAGGCCATGGCCGAGCGGGCCGGGGCGCGGCTGATCAACCGCGACCGCATGTGGCACTACACCGAAGGAGTCCGCAACTGGAATCCCATCTGGGCCATGCACGGCATTCGCATCCTGCCGGGGCCGAGCAGCCTGTGGCTCGCGCCGGACGGCCGCCGGCTGCCGTACCCCCATTACCCCGGCTTCGATACCCTGGGTACCCTGCAGCACATCACCACGCACGGCTATCCCCACACCTGGTTTGTGCTCAACCGCGCAGTCATCAAAAAAGAATTCACCCTCTCCGGCAGCGAACAAAACCTGGATCTGACCAACCGGGACTGGCGGGGGGTGGCCGGGCGGTTGGGCAGAAGGGTGGCCCCCCCGGTGCAGGCCTTCATGGACCACGGCGCGGATTTTGTGGTGCGCGGCAGCCTGCCTGAACTGGTGCGCGGCATGAACGAACTGATCGGGGATGAGGCGGTGGATCTTGAGACCGTGCAGCGCGAGGTTGCCGACCGCGACCTGCAAGTTGCCAACCCCTTCGGCAAGGACCCGCAGCTCGCCGTCGTCACGGGGGCGCGCGCGTTCATCAACGAGCGGTTGATCCGCATCGTCAAGCCTGCGCCGCTGCTGGACCCGGCGGCCGGACCCCTGATCGCCGTCCGGCTGAACATCCTGACCCGCAAGACCCTGGGCGGCCTGGAAACCGATCTGCAGGCGCGGGTTCTGGACGCCGCCGGCCAGCCGATGCCGGGTCTGTACGCGGCCGGCGAGGTCGCGGGCTTCGGCGGCGGCGGCCTGCACGGTTACCGCTCGCTGGAAGGCACCTTTCTGGGAGGCTGCCTGTTCAGCGGGCGGGTCGCCGGCCGGTGCGCGGCGGGGGCGCTGGGGTAGGTCAGCCCTGGCCGGGAACGTAGCCCGACAGGGGCATCGCCGCCGCGCAGTCCGGACCGAGCGGCCGCGCGGTTCAGGAGCGGCACGGTCAGATGCAGCGCCGTCAGACACGGAGCGGTGCTGTGTTTCGAGGCTCCTCAGTTAGGCCGGGCTGGTTCGCAGGCTGTTCAGGCCGTCGGCATGGTCCTGCCCGTAGAACACTGAAGCTCCCGGCGAAAGGGCCTCCAGAATCGCTGCCAGCAGCACCTCGCCCGCTCCTAGCTCGACGGTGCGGTCTCTCCCTCGCGCCGCAGGTCCTTGAGGTGAACGGGCGGTGTGCGCTCCACGTGGACCCACACGGTATCGAGTTCCAGGCTCAGGCTGGGCGCACGCGCCAGCAGCATGTCCATAAGGGTCTTGCCGCCGGCCGTGACGTTGGTCGTCCGGTGTTGAAGGCGGGGTCAGTTCCGGTCTCCCATCCCGGCAGAAAGTCAGACCCGGCGGGCACACTTCATCTGTCTGGCAGACCAGTCTTCTTAAAGACTTCTCAAAGGCCTTCCAAAGTGTTATGGTTGCCCGTAACAAACACAAGAATGTACAGAGTGTTCTGGAGGTCGCCTATGAAAAGCCTGACCCGTTCTGCCCTCGTGCTCGCCGCTGCCCTCGCCGCTGGACAGGCCCTCGCCGCCACCCGGGGAGGCCAGCTGGTCTACGGCCGCTACGCCGACTCTCTGTTTCTGGACCCGGTGCTCAACGACGCCAACCTCGACATCTGGATTCTGACCAACCTGTACGACACCCTGCTGCAGCCGACCACCGACGGCAAGGGCGTGCAGGCGGGACTGGCCAGCAGCTACACGACGGCCAAGGACGGCAAGAGCATGGTGCTGACCCTGCGCCCGGGCCTGAAGTTTGCCGACGGCAGCGCCCTGACGGCGGCCGACGTGAAGTGGTCGCTGGACCGCGCCCGCAATCCTGAAGCGGGGGCCTGGAACAGCTCGCTGGCAAGCATCAGCTCCATTGTCGCGAGCGGCAACAAGGTGACGCTGAACCTCAAGCAGCCCGACCCTACCCTGCCCGCCGCGCTGGCCACCTTCAACGCCGCGATCATGCCGCAGAAGCTGTTCACCGCCGCGCCCGGCAAGAACGACGCCGAGAAGGCCAAGGCCTTTGCCGAGAAGCCGGTGGGCTCCGGTCCCTTTGTCCTGAGCGAGTGGAAGCGCGGCTCGTACATGGTCATGAAGCGCAATCCCTACTACTGGAAGAAGGGAGACGATGGCAAAGCGCTGCCCTACCTGGACAGCGTGCGCTTCGAGATCATTCCCGACGACAACACCCGCATCCTGAAACTGCAGGCCGGCGAGCTGCAGGGCGCAGAATTCATTCCGCTGAGCCGCGTGGCCGAGCTGAAAAAGGCCCCGAACATCAACATGACGCTGTTTCCCTCCACCAAGGTCAACAGCATCCTGATGAACAACCGGCCCAAGCTGAACGACGGCACCGTGAACCCGCTGAGCGACGTCAACGTTCGTCAGGCGCTGAACTACGCCGCCAACAAGGACGCGCTGATTCAGGTGGTCACCTACGGCACCGGCAAGCTGATGAAGTCGTACATGTCCTCCACCACGCCGCTGTTCGATGCCAAGCAGCCCGGGTTCCCGTACGATCTGGCCAAGGCCAAGGCCCTGATGGCGGCGAGCAAATTCAAGGACGGCTTTGAGGTCACCGTGCTGGCGACCAGCGGCAGCGCCGACGATCTGGCCCTGCTGACCGCCCTGCAGCAGATGTGGGGAGCGATTGGCGTCAAGCTCAAGATCGAGCAGCTCGACGCCGCCACCAAGACTGCCCGTTACCGCGCCAACGACTTCCAGATGCGCACGGCGGCCTGGACCAACGACATCAACGATCCCAGCCAGATCACCAGCTACTACACGCTCTTTGACAACATCGAGTCGGTCCACACCGGCTTCAAGAGCGCCGAGATCGACAAGCTGTTTGCCCAGAGTCAGCAGGAACTGAATCCGGCCAAACGCGCCGCGCAGTACCAGCAGATTCAGAGCATCTACCTCAAGGCCGCGCCGATCGTGTACCTCTACGAGACGCCGTATCCGGTGGCGCTGTCGAACAAGGTCAAGGGCTTTGTGCAGATTCCGCTGGGCAACAACATCTTTGCCGGGGCATATCTGGACAAGTAACCCCAGTCGAGGGGTTCGAGGCGCCGCCCAGTCATTCATGAGGCGGCGCTTCCCTGTCCGGCTGGGCCAGGGACCGGAGGAATTCAATATGCACGCCAATTACGTCATCAAACGGCTCCTTCAGATCATTCCGACCTTTCTGGCGGTCATGCTGGTGGTTTTCCTGCTGGTGCGGCTGTTGCCCGGCGATCCGGCCAGCGCCATTCTGGGAGACCGTGCCACCGAGGAAGTCGTCGAGCGCACCAACCGGGCCCTGGGCCTGGACAAACCCCTGCCCGTGCAGTTCGGGATTTTTGTTGGAAATCTTTTGCAGGGCAACCTGGGAGACAGCATCAGCCTGAAGGTGCCGGTGCTGCGCCTGATTCTGGAACGGCTGCCCACCACGCTGTTTCTGACCGCCTACGCCGCCGTGCTGGGCGTGTTGATGGCCGTGCCGCTGGCGGTGCTCGCCGCCGTGCGCCGCAACACCTGGGTGGACGCGCTGATCCGGGGCGTGTTTCAGGTGGGGCTGTCGCTGCCCGTGTTCTATGTAGCGCTGCAACTGCTGACCCTGCTGGGCGCACGCCTGGGCTGGTTTCCCATCGGCGGCTACGGCGAGGGTTTTACCGGCCACCTATACCACCTGTTCTTGCCCGCATTGACGCTGGGCCTGAACCTCGCGGCCATTCTGGTGCGGACCCTGCGCAACAGCGTCATCGAGGTGCTGGGGGCCGAGTACGTGGAATTCGCCCGGGCCAAGGGGCTGCGGGGCCGCGTGATTTTGGGGCGCCACGTGCTGCGCAACGCCCTGATCGCCACCGTCACGCTGCTGGGCCTGAACATCGGTGCCCTGATCGGCGGGGCCGTGATCACCGAAACCGTGTTTGCCATTCCCGGCGTTGGCCGGTTGATGGTGGACGCCATCTTCGGGCGCGACTACCCGGTGATTCAGGGCCTGACCCTGACCTTTGCCGTGATCGTGTCCGTGGTCTTCCTGATCACCGATCTGATCCATGCCCGCCTGGACCCGCGCGCGGAGCTGTCATGACGCGCGGGATAACAACCGGGAGATACCCGTGACGACCATGCATTCCCCCGTGCTGGAGGTGGCGGTCCGGCCGCGTCGCCGCTGGCCCAAACCCACGCTGCTGATCGGGCTGACCTTGCTGCTGCTGCTGCTTGTGGCAGCGCTGTTTCCGCAGCTGTTGGCCCGCTTCAGCCCCACCGACTTCGACTACGAGGCCATCCTCAAGGGGCCTTCCCTGAAGCATCCCTTCGGGACCGACAATTTCGGGCGCGACGTATTCAGCCGCGTGGTCTACGGCACCCGCATCGACCTGCAGATCGCCGTTTTCACCACCCTGTTTCCGTTCATCTTCGGCACGCTGCTGGGGGCCCTGACCGGGTTTCTGGGCCGCTGGAGCGACGCCATCGTGGGCCGCATTGCCGATCTGGTGGTGGTCTTTCCTTTCCTGGTTCTGGTGATCGCCATCGTGGCGGTGCTCGGGCCGGGCCTGACCAACCTGTACATCGCGGTCAGCGCGGTGGGCTGGGTCAGCTACTGGCGCCTGACGCGCGGCGAGGTGCTCGCACAGAAGGGAGCCGAGTACGCGCAGGCCGCGCGGGTGCTGGGCTACAGCCCGTCGCGTGTGCTGCTGCGTCACCTGCTGCCCAACGCCGTGACCCCCGCCATCGTGTACCTGATGACCGACATGAGCCTGGGCATTCTGCTCGGGGCCTCGCTGGGCTACCTGGGCCTGGGCGCACAGCCGCCCACCCCCGAGTGGGGCGTGATGGTCGCCGACGGCAAGAACTTCATGGCGACCGCGTGGTGGATCAGCACCTTTCCGGGCCTGGCCCTGACGCTGGCGGGCGTGACCTTCAGCCTGATCGGGGACGGCCTGGCCGACGCCCTGAGGCCGCGCGCATGACGGGGGCTCCCTTGCTGCGGGTGCGTGACCTCAACGTCCGCATCCCCACCCCCGGCGGCGAGCTGCATGCGGTACGCGGCGTGAACTTTGATTTGAATCCCGGCGAGGTCCTAGGGCTGGTGGGCGAGTCGGGCAGCGGCAAGAGCGTGACGCTGCGCGCGCTGCTGCGGCTGCACCGCCCGCCCATCGTCATGTCCGGCGAGGTGGAGTACGGCGGCCAGAACCTGCTGAAGATGTCCGAGGCCCGCCTGCGCTCGGTGCGCGGCTCGCAGATCAGCATGATCTTTCAGGAACCGATGTCGGCCCTCAACCCGGTCTTGACGGTGGGCGAGCAGATCGGGGAGAACCTGCGCGAGCACACCGCGTTGCGGGGCCGCGCCGCGCAGGACCGGGCCGCCGAACTGCTGGACCTGACCGGCATTCCCAGCCCGCGCGCCCGCCTCGCGGATTACCCCCATCAGTTTTCCGGCGGAATGCGCCAGCGCGCCATGATCGCCATCGCGCTCGCCTCCGAGCCCAGGTTGCTGCTCGCCGACGAGCCGACCACCGCGCTGGACGTGACCATCCAGGACCAGATTCTGCGTCTGCTGCTGCGCCTGCGCGACGAGCTGGGCATGGGCCTGATTCTGGTCACGCACGATCTGGGCGTGGTGGCCCAGACCTGTGACCGGGTGGCGGTGATGTACGGCGGGCGGCTGGTCGAGACGGCGGGTGTGCATGAGCTGTTCCGGGCCCCCAAGCATGCCTACACGCTGGGACTGTTGCAGAGCCTGCCGGGGGCCGGGGCGCAGCGTCAGCCCCTGCAGCCGATTCCCGGCGGGCCGCCCAACCTGCGTGCCCTGCCGCCTGGCTGCCCGTTCGCGCCGCGCTGCGCCCACGTCACCGACGAGTGCCGCGCCGCCGAGCCTCCGCTGCGGGAAGTCGCGCCCGGACGGCTGAGCGCCTGCATTCACTTTGACGAGTTGCCCGCGCTGAGAACCGAACTGCAGGAGGTCCACGCATGACCGCTGAGCCGCTGATGGAAATTCGTGGCCTCACCAAGACCTTTCCGGTGCGCCAGGGCCTGATCGCGCGCTGGCGGGGGCAGCCGCGGCGCGCCGTGCAGGCCCTGACCGACGTGGAACTCAGCGTGCGCCGGGGCGAGACGCTGGGCATCGTGGGGGAGAGCGGCTGCGGCAAGTCCACGCTGGCGCGCACCCTGGTCCGGCTGTACGCCGCCGACCGGGGCAGCGTGCGCTACGGCGGGCAGGACGTGCTGGCGCTGCGCGGCCCCGAACTGCGGGCCTACCACCGCCGGGTGCAGATGATCTTTCAGGACCCGTATTCCAGCCTCAACCCACGCATGACGGTGGGGCAGGTGCTGCGCGAGGCGCTGAGCGTGCACCACATGCGCCCGGCGGCCGAGCAACCCGCGCGCGTGAGCGAGCTGCTGACGCTGGTGGGTCTGCCGCCCGACGCCGCGAACAAGCTGCCCCACGAGTTCAGCGGCGGCCAGCGCCAGCGCATCGGCATCGCGCGGGCGCTGGCGCTGGAACCCGAGTGCCTGATCGCCGATGAACTCGTCTCGGCGCTGGACGTGTCGGTGCAGGCGCAGGTCGTGAACCTGCTGCTGGAACTGCAGGAGCAGCTGCACCTGACCGTGCTGTTCGTGGCCCACGACCTGCGGCTGGTGCGCCACCTCTCACACCGGGTTGCCGTGATGTACCTGGGCCGGGTGGTCGAGGTGGCCGACACCGAGACGATGTTCACCGCGCCGCGCCACCCCTATACCCAGGCCCTGCTCGCCGCCGCACCGACCCTGGACCCCGGGCACCGCACGCAGGCCCCGGCCATCAGCGGCGAGTTGCCCAGTCCGCTGAACGTGCCCAGCGGCTGCGCCTTTCGCACCCGCTGCGCGCACGCCTTCGACCGTTGCGCCGTGGAGCGGCCGCCGCTGCTGACCCTGAGCGGGGGTCAGGAGGTGGCTTGCCATCTTTATGACGGCGTTCCGGCGGCGCCCGTTATGGTAGGGGGGTGAAAACCACCGTGCTGGACGCTGCATCTTCCCCTTTACCAGAGGCCCGATCCTGGCTGCTGAGCGTGGACCGGACGCTGGGGGTGAGTGTGGGAGCGCAGCTGCGCGGGCAGCTGGAATACGGCATTGCCTGCGGGGACATTCCCCGGGGAGAACGGCTGCCCAGCGTCCGCGAGCTGTCCCAGGAACTCGGCGTCGCGCACGTGACGGTGGCGCAGGTGTACAAGGAACTGGTGGCCCTGGGCCTGATCGTCACGGCGCGCGGGCGCGGCACCTTCGTGGCAGATGCGCCGCGCCGCGCCGCCGGCCCGGATCCGGCCCGCCTGACCCGCCTGCTCGAGGGCGTGCTCGCCCAGGCCGAACGCGAGGGCTACAGCCAGCGCCAGATCAGCGAGGCGGTAGGCGCGTTGCTGGCCCGCAGCCCGCAGCCCGCGCCGCAGGGCGTGGGGGTGTTGCTTGTGGGCCTGTTCGTGGACGCCACGCGCAGCTACGCGGCCGACGTGCAGGCCGCCCTGACGCCCGCCGACCGGGTCCAGACCGTCACGCTGGGCGAACTGCGCGCGGGCCGGGGACAGCGCGGGGTGGAGGGGGCCGACGTGGTGCTCGCGCTGGCCCACCGCCTCGCGGAGACCCGCGAACTGCTGCCGGGCCGCGAGGTCATACCGGTGGGCTTTATTCCCTCGCAGCGCACCCGCGCGACGCTGGCGGCCCTGAGTCCGCTGATCCGGCTGGGCGTGGTGGCCACCTTCGAGGAATTCCTGCCCACCTTCCTGGCCGGGGTCAAACGCTTTGCCCCGCACGTCTCGGCCATGCAGGCCACCCACCTGAACGCCGACAACCTGTCGGCCGTGCTCAACAGCTGTGACGTGGCCCTGTACGCCACCGGCTCGGAGTCGGTCCGGCAGCTGATGCCCGACAAGCCCGCTTTCGAGTACCGCCACATCATCGACCCGCGCGACATCGAGGAACTGGTGCTGCCCGCCGTCACCGCCCACCGCTCGGCCCACGCCGTCACAAAGGACACCCCATGACTGCCATCGAAACCATGAACTGGATGCAGGTCGAAGAGTACCTGCAGACCGACGACCGCTGCGTTCTGCCGCTGGGCAGCACCGAGCAGCACGCTTATCTCAGCCTGTGCGTGGACAACATTCTGCCCGCACGCCTGTCGCACGAAGCGGCCGCTCCGCTGGGCATCCCCGTGTTTCCGGTGCTGCCCTACGGCATCACGCCGTATTTCCGGGGTTATCCCGGCAGCGTCACCCTGCGGGTGCAGACCTACCTCTCGGTGGTGCGCGACCTTCTGGACGGCCTGCACGAGCAGGGCTTCCGGCGCATCCTGATCGTCAACGGGCACGGCGGCAACACCCCGGCGCAGGGCTTTGCGGGCGAGTGGATGGCCGATCATCCCGGCGCGCGGGTCAAGTTCCACAACTGGTGGAATGCCCCGCAAGTATGGAAAAAGGTGCAGGCCACCGACGCCAACGCCAGCCACGCCTCTTGGATGGAGAACTTTCCCTGGACCCGCTTGGAGGGCGTGACGCTGCCCGAGGAGGAGAAGGCCGCGCTGGACCTGAACCGGCTGCGCCTGCTGGGGCCGCAGGAACTGCGCGGCTATCTGGGGGAGGGCAACTACGGCGGAAAATTCCAGCGCCCCGACGAGGACATGCACGCCATCTGGGATGTGGCGGTGGCCGAGACCCGCGCGCTGCTGGAAAGCGGGTGGGGGGAGTGACCGCGCAGGAGGGGTCCCAACGCCTGCTCGTGTGGGGAGCGGGGGCCATCGGCGGAACCATCGGAGCGTATCTGGCCCGCGCCGGGCAGGAGGTGACCTTTGTGGACGTGGCCGCCGATCACGTCGCGGCCATCCGTGAGCGGGGGCTGACGATCACCGGCCCGTTTGGAGACTTCAGCGTCTCGGCGCCCGCCTTCACCCCCGATGAATTGCGGGGGCAGTGGGACACCGCCCTGCTGTGTACCAAGGCGCAGCACACGGCGGCGGCGGCCCAGGCCCTCGCGCCCCACCTGGGTCCGGACGGCATGGTCGTCTCGGTGCAGAACGGTCTGAATCCGCTGATCATCAACGAGACCATTCCGGCCGGGCGCGTGCTGGGCAGCTTCGTCAATTTCGGCGCGGATTATCTGGAACCCGGCGTGGTCCATTACGGCGGTCGCGGCGCGGTGGTGGTCGGAGAGCAGGACGGACAGATCACCGAGCGCGCCCGGCGGCTGCACGCCCTGTTCCAGATCTTCGACGACCACGCCATCCTCAGCCCAAACGTCTGGGGCTACCTGTGGAGCAAGCTGGGGTACGGCGCGCTGCTGTTTGCCACTGCGGTCACCCACGACAGCATTGCCGACGCCCTGAACCGCCCCGAGGACCGCGCCCTGTACACCGAACTGGGCCGCGAGGTCATGCGGGTGGCGCTCGCGCACGGAGTCACGCCCGAGGCCTTCAACGGCTTTGATCCGGCGGCCTTTTTGCCCGGGGCCAGCGACGCGGCGGCGCACGCCAGTCTGGACGAGATGGTCGCGTTCAACCGCCGCAGCGCCAAGACCCACAGCGGCATCTGGCGTGACCTGGCCGTGCGCAAGCGCCGCACCGAGGTGGACGCGCAGCTGGGCTGGGTGGTGCATTTCGGTGCGGTGCATGGGGTTCCCACCCCGCTGACCACCCATCTGGTCGCCCTGATTCATGGGATCGAGGAAGGGACCCGCGAGCTGAGCCGCGACAACCTGACCGAGCTGCGGGGCTTGCTGTTGCCGGAGCGGGCATGACGCGGCCGCAGCGCTTCACGGGCCAGACGGTGGTGGTCACCGGGGCCGCCCACGGCTTTGGCCGCACCATCGCCCATGCTTTTGCGGCCGAGGGCGCGCACGTGTGGGCCTGCGACGTGAACCTGTCCGGGCTGAATGAAACGGCCCGGCTGGCCCAGGAGAATGGCCGGACGGTCCAGACCCGGACGGTGGACGTCGGGGACGGCGCGGCGGTGGCTGCCTTCGTGGCCGAGGTGACTGGGGCGACGGGCTGCGTGGACGTGCTGGTCAACAATGCGGGGGGCGTGCTCGGTCAGGTGGGGCGGCCCATCGAGGAGATCAGCCCGGAGGACTGGCGGGCCATCTTCCAGGTGAATGTGGACGGGGCCTTCTTCTTCGCGCAGGCCGTCGCCCCGCACATGAAGGCCCGGCAACGGGGGCGCATCATCAACATCTCCAGCGGCGCGGGCCTGGGCATCAGCCTGACCGGCATCCAGGCGTATGCCAGCGCCAAGGCCGCCCAGATCGGCCTGACCCGTCAGCTGGCCCACGAGCTGGGCGCATGGGGCATCACCGTGAACAACGTGGCCCCCGGCTTCGTGCGCAGCAACCCCACCACCGAGCGCCAGTGGGAGAGCTACGGTGGGGAAGGTCAGCGCAAGCTCGTGCAGGGCATCGCCCTCAAACGGCTGGGCACGCCCGAGGACATCGCGCACGCCGTGCTGTTTTTCGCCTCCGAGGAGGCCGGCTGGATCAGCGGTCAGGTGCTGAGCGTGGACGGCGGCAAATGAGCGGCGGCCTTCACGACGTCCTCGCGCTGCTTCAGGAGCGCTCGGCGGCCTCTCTCGCCGAGTTGGTGGACTTCGCTTCCATTCCCAGCGTCAGCGCCCAGCCGGACCACCGCGCGGACATGGCCCGCGCCGCCGGTTGGCTGGAGCAGCGGCTGCGCCGCGCCGGCCTGAATACGGTCGAGCAGTGGCCCACCGCCGGGCACGCCGCCGTCTATGCGGAGCATCTGGAGGCGGGTGAGGACGCCCCGACCGTCCTTGTCTACGGACACTATGACGTGCAGCCTCCCGATCCGCTGGACCGCTGGAAGACCCCGCCCTTCACGCCCACCGTCGTCGGTGACCGCATCTATGGCCGTGGCGTCAGCGACGACAAGGGACCGCTGCTGCTCACCGTGCAGGTGGTGGACGCCTACCTCACGGCCACCGGGACGCTGCCCATCAACCTCAAATTCCTTTTCGAGGGCGAGGAGGAGGTCGGCAGCGCCCACCTGGACGCGCTGGTCGCGGAACACGCCGAGCGGTTGGGGGCCGATTTCGTCCTGAGCGCCGACGGCGGCATGTGGAGCGCCGAGATACCCTCGCTGACGGTCAGCGCGCGGGGGCTGGCGGCGCTGGAACTCACCGTGCGCGGCCCGGCCAAGGACCTGCACTCCGGGCGGCACGGTGGCAGCGTGCACAATCCGCTGCACGCGCTGGCGACGCTGGTTGCCGGGCTGCACGACGATTCGGGCCGGGTAACGGTGCCCGGTTTCTACGACGGCGTTTCTGATCTGACGCTGGAGCAGCGCGGGGACCTGCGGGAGCTTCCGTTCGAGGACGCCGCCTACCTGACCCAGACCGGAGCGCCCGCTCTCTACGGGGAGGCCGGGTACTCCACGCTGGAGCGTCAGTGGCACCGGCCCACGCTGGAGATCAACGGAATGTGGGGGGGCTACACCGGCGACGGCAGCAAGACCGTGCTGCCCTCCGAGGCCCACGCCAAGATCACCTGCCGTCTGGTGCCGGGGCAGGAGCCGGGGCGCATCGTGGAACTGGTCCAGGCGCACCTGCAGGCCACCCTGCCGCCCGGCGTGACCCTGGACCTGCGGCCCAGCGAACACGGTGCGCGGGCCTACCGCCTGCCCGGGGATCATCCCGGCGCGGTGGTGGCCCGCCGGGTGCTGGAGGACCTGTACGGCAGGCCACCGCTGGACGTGGGCATGGGCGGCAGCATTCCCGTGCTGGAAACCTTTCAGCGCGTGCTGGGCCTGGACACCGTGTTTTTCAGCTTTGCGGTGGGCGACGAGGACATCCACGCCCCCAACGAATTCTTCCGCGTGCCCCGGCTGTACGAGGGCCAGCGGGCCTGGGCGCAGTTCTGGCACGCGCTGGGCCACAGAGGTGACCATGAATGAATTTCAGCGCCGTTCGGCGGAGCTCAATGACCTGCTGTGCATCCTGAACGTCCTGAACTGGGACGCCCGCACCCAGATGCCCGCCGGGAGCAGCGCCGCGCGGGCGCAGCAGATGGCGACCCTCAGCGCGCTGGCCCAGGAAAGGCTGCTGGACCCGGCCTACGAGGCGGCGGCCCGGGAGGTTGGTCCGGAAGACCGCGCCGCCCGGCAGGCCTTGGACGCCGTCTCGGCCCTCCGGCGGGTGCCGCCGGAGCTGACCCGTGAACTCGCCGCTCTGAAGGGCGAGGCGCAGGACGTCTGGGCGCGGGCCAGGGCGGCCAGTGACTTCGACATGTTCGCGCCGCTGCTCACCCGGATGGTGGAGCTCAACCGTCAGCTCGCCGGAGCACTGGGCTACGAGGACTACCCCTACGACGCCCTGCTGAACATGTACGAACCGGGGCTGACCGTGTCCACCCTGCGGCCCCTGTTTGACCGGTTGCGCGAACACCATGTGCCCCTGCTGCGGGCCATCCAGGCCCGGCCCCAGCCGCGCACCGATTTTCTGCACGCCCACTATCCGGCGGCGCAGCAGAGGCGCCTCTCGCTGGCCCTGGCGCAGGAATTCGGCTATGACACGCGGCGCGGCCGCCTCAACGAATCGGCCCATCCCTTCGAGATCAGCTTCACCCGCAGCGACGTGCGCATCACCACCCGTTTTCAGGAGCACTTCCTGCCCGGTGCGCTGTTCGGCACGCTGCACGAGACCGGGCACGCCCTGTACGAGCAGGGGGTCAGCCCGGACCTCGTCCGCACGGCGCTGACCAGCGACCTGCTCGGCCTGTACGCGGTGGCCGGGGCGAGCTACGGCACCCACGAAAGCCAGTCGCGGTTGTGGGAAAACCGCATCGGGCGCTCGCGGGCCTTCTGGGACCTGCACCACCCGCAGCTGCAGGCGGCCTTCCCGGAGCAGCTCGCGGGGGTGGACGCCGCCACCTTCCACCGCGCCGTGAACACCGTTCAGGCCAGCCTGATCCGGGTGGAGGCCGACGAGCTCACCTACGACCTGCACATCATGCTGCGGGTGGAACTGGAACGGGCGCTGATCGGGGGAGAACTGGAGGTGCGGGACCTGCCCGAAGCGTGGAACGCCCGCATCAAGGCGGACCTCGGCCTGGACGTGCCCGACGACGCCCGGGGAGTGCTGCAGGACATTCACTGGTCGGCGGGGATGTTCGGCTCGTTTCCCACCTACACCATCGGGAATGTGATGGCCTCGCAGTTCTACGCGGCGGCCACGCGGCAGGTGCCCGATCTGGAAGGCACGCTCGCCCGCGGGGACTACGCGCCCCTGCGCGGCTGGCTGACCGAACACATCTATCAGCATGGCCGCACCTACACGCCCCACGAACTGCTGGAGCGCACCACCGGACACGGCCTGGACCCACAGCCGTATCTGGACTATCTCAGCGGCAAATTCACCGAGCTGTATGGCCTGGACCACCCCACCGTGGGCAGGAAGGAGCAGACCGCATGACCCAGCAAAACGGCAAGTTGACCGGCAAAGTCGCCCTGATCACCGGCGCGTCCAGCGGCATCGGGGAAGCCACCGCACTGGCCCTCGCGCAGGAGGGGGCCGCCGTTGCCCTGGTTGCCCGGCGCCGGGAGCGCCTCGAAGAGCTGGCCCAGAAGATCGGCGAGATGGGCGGGCAGTCAGCCGTGATCGTCTCGGATCTGGCGCAGGGCGGGCAGGCGGCCACGGTCGTCCAGCAGACCCTCACGGCGCTGGGCCGCCTGGACATCGTGGTGAACAACGCGGGCATCATGCTCCTCGGGCCGGTGGCCGGGGGCGACCCCAGCGATCTGCAGCGCATGATGGACCTGAACGTCACGGCGCTGATGCATCTCTCGCAGGCGGCGCTGGAAGTCATGAAGCCCCAAAAAAGCGGGCACATCGTCAACATCTCCTCGGTGTCGGGCCGCGGGGCCAGTCCCCTGAGCGCCGGGTACAGCGCCAGCAAGTGGGCGGTGGGCGGCTTCAGCGAGGGGCTGCGCCAGGAAGCGAAGCAGGACCGCATCCGCGTGACCGTCATTGAGCCCGGAGTGGTCGCCACCGAACTCACCGACCACATCACCCACACGCAGACCAAGGACATGTACGAGGGCCGCATCAAGGACATGGTGCCCCTGGAATCCGAGGACATCGCCGCCGCCGTGTTGTACGCCGTGACCCAGCCGGAGCGGGTGAACGTCAATGAGTTGCTGATCCGTCCGCTGGATCAGGGCTGAGCCCGGCGCTGTCCTCGCCGCCCCTTTCCTGCACTGGTTGCCCGCTTCTCAGCTGAACTTCTGAACTTCGTTCCAGACGGTGGCCGCTGTTCAACTGCTGTCTGGAACGCTTCGGTCTGCCCCCTGCGGTGCGGCCGGCCTCCCCCTGCCGCGCATGAAGGCAGCGGAAACGGGGGCCAGTTTCGGCGCTGTGTCCGCTGGGTGCCGGTCCTGAACGGTATAGACAAACGAACACTCCTGCGGTGGGAAGCCCTAAGCTGAAGCCATCCTTAAATGGTCCAACCACTGGACCTCAAACTCAGAGGGAAGGAGGCGAGATGACGGCGCAGCCGATCAAGCACCAGAAACTGGCTGCCAGCGCAGCGGATGAACTCTTGGCCCTGATTCTGCGGGGAGACTTCACTCCCGGGCAGCGGCTTCCACCCGAGCGGGTGCTGGCCGAACAGATGAACATTTCCCGCACCAGCCTGCGCGACGGCATTGCCCGTCTCGAAGTTCTGGGACACCTGGAGGCGCGACAGGGCAACGGTGTGTTCATCCGGGAACCCTCCGCCGCCCACCTGACCCAGTCCTTTCAGGGGATGCTGATCCGCTCGCCCCAGAAGCTGGCACATGTTCTCGAGTTCCGCCAGATGATCGAGCCGGAAGTGGCGGCGCAGGCCGCTGCCCGCGCCACACCGACCCAGATTGCCCAGTTGCAGCACTGCCTCGACCGCCAGGAGGCCGCCCGTGCGCGGCACATCAAGCTGAGCGATGAGGACATGATCTTTCACCAGCTGATTGCCCAGATTGCGGGCAACGAGGTGGTCATGCTGGTCCTGGACACGCTGCGGGCCCTGCTGGCCCAGCTGCGCAATCAGGTGGTGGGCGATCAACCGGAAGTGACCATCGCGGAGCACCGCAGGGTGGTCAACGCCATTGCCAGCGCCTCTCCTCAGGCCGCCCGTGAGGCCATGCTCTTTCACATGCAGTCCGTTCGTCGTCACGCCGCCCCCCTCATCGATCAAGGAGCAGACAATGCGTAAACCTCAAATTCTGATGGCTTTCCTGAGCGCGGCCCTTCTGGGTGCCGCCCACCCGGCCTCGGCCCAGACCCTGACCGTGGGCCTGGACGCCGATCCGCCGCGCCTGGACCCGGCGCTCTCCACGGCGCTGGTCGACCGTCAGGTCATGAACCAGATCTTCGACAAGCTCGTCGATCTGGACGCGAACCTCAAGGTGATTCCGGCGCTGGCCACGTCGTGGAAGGTCACGAACGGCGGCCTGACCTACACCTTCAAGCTCAGAAGCGGCGTGAAGTTCAGCGACGGCACCCCGCTGGACGCCGCCGCCGTCAAGTACGGCCTGGACCGCAACCGGACCCTGGAGGGCAGCGCCCGCAAGAATGAGCTGTCCAGCGTGAAAGAGGTCAAGGTCATCGATCCACAGACCGTTCAGCTGACCCTCTCGCAGCCGTATGGTCCGCTGCTGGCCGTGCTCACGGACCGCGCCGGCATGATCGTGTCGCCCACGGCGGCCAAGAAAGCCGGCACCGACTTCCAGAACAATCCGGTGGGCAGCGGCCCCTTTACCTTTGTCAGCCGCGTGCGCCAGGACAACATCACGCTGAACGCCAACAAGTCCTACTGGGGCGGCGTGCCCAAGATCGACAAGCTGGTGTACCGTCCCTTCCCCGACGGCGACGTGCGCTACGCCAACCTGCTCTCGGGCGCCGTGCAGGCCATCACGCCGATTGACCCCAAGGACGTCAGCAAGCTCGAGCAGAACCCCAAGTTCAACGTGCTGAACTACCCCGGCATCGGGTTCCAGGGGGTGTGGTTCAACGTGACCCGCCCGCCCTTCAACAACAAGAACTTCCGTCAGGCCGTGGCCGCCACCATCGACCGCGAGGCCATTGCCAAGAGCATCTTCTACGGCACCGTCACTCCCGCCGCCGGTCCCTTCCCCCCCGGCACGGCCGCCGCGTCCTCGGCCATCACGGTTCAGAAACCCAACCTTGCCCTGGCCAAGCAGAAACTGGGCGGCAAGCCGCTGTCCTTCACGCTGCTCACCACGCCGGGCAGCGTCACCACGCAGCTCGCGCAGGTGTACCAGGCCATGTTTGCGCAGGCCGGCATCACGGCCAAGATCGAGCAGGTAGAGTTCGGAACGCTGCTGGACCGCGCCGACAAGCAGGACTACGACGCCCTGATGCTGGGCTGGAGCGGCCGGCCCGATCCCGACGGCAACATCTATGACTTCTTCACGACGGGCGGCACCAACAACCAGGCCGGATACAGCAACAAGACCGTGGACGGCCTGCTTGCCAAGGCCCGCGCCCAGAACGCCATGTCGGCCCGCATCGCCACCTACAACGTCGCCCTGGGCACCATCATCAGCGACACGCCGTACACCTGGGTCTACTTCCAGCGCAACCTGGTGGGAAGCGTCAAGGGCCTGACCGGCCTCAAGCCCATCCCGGACGGCATTCTGCGCTTCAAGGATGTGGACCTGAAGTAAGGGCTCCGGGGAGGCGCCGACGGTCCTGCTCCGGCGCCTCCCGCTCCATCACTGCTTCGGATGTATTTCCCAGGAAAAGGGCCGGGTCGGATCAACTCCCCGCCCTTTTCGCTCTCTTTGAACAAGTTTGAATAAGGAGGTCAAGTGGCTGTCTTCGCGTTGCGCCGTCTGCTGTCATCCATTCCCACGCTCCTGATCGTGACGCTGCTGGTGTTCGCGATGGTCAAGCTGTTGCCCGGCGATCCGGCCCGGCTGATTCTGGGCCAGGAAGCCACGCCGCAGGCCCTGGCCGAGCTGCGCCGTTCGCTGGGCCTGGACCGCTCGCTGCCCGAGCAGTACCTGAGCTGGCTGGCCAGCGCCGTGCAGCTGGATTTTGGCACCAGCCTGACCGACAACAGCAGTGTGGGACGCTTGATCGCCCAGAAGCTGCCGGTCACGCTGGAACTCGCGCTGTTCGCCATGCTGATCTCGATGCTGATCTCGCTGCCTGCCGGGATTCTCAGCGCGGTGCGGCGCAACACCTGGATTGACCGGGCCTTGACCCTGTTCGCCCTGTCGGGCATCAGCCTGCCCAATTTCTTCCTGGGCATCCTGCTGATCTACTTGTTCAGCATCCGCCTGGCGTGGATTCCCGCAAGCGGCTACACCAGTCTGCTGGAGAATCCGGGCCGCAACCTGCTGCTGCTGTTGCTGCCGGCCATCACGCTGGGCATCGGCTCGGCAGCCGTGCTCACGCGGTACCTGCGCTCCAGCCTGAGCGAGACGCTGGCGCAGGACTACGTGCGGACCGCCCATGCCAAGGGGCTACCGGCGGGCCGGGTGATCTCCAAACACGCCCTCAAGAATGCGCTGATTCCCTTCCTGACTGC
The DNA here is from genome assembly GCF_014647075.1 of Deinococcus aerophilus. Classification (NCBI taxonomy): domain Bacteria; kingdom Thermotogati; phylum Deinococcota; class Deinococci; order Deinococcales; family Deinococcaceae; genus Deinococcus; species Deinococcus aerophilus. The sequence goes on from NZ_BMOM01000002.1 coordinate 209,033, forward strand.
CTTTGGGCTGCAGCTGGGCGGCCTGCTGGGCGGAGCGGTCATCACCGAGCAGATTTTCAGCATTCCCGGTTTCGGACGCCTGCTCGTGGACGCCGTGTTCACCCGGGATCTGCCGGTGATTCAGGCGGTGGTGCTCGTGTCGGCCGTGGCGGTCTTTCTGGTGAGCTTCCTGGTGGACCTGGGCTACGCGGCGGTCGACCCGCGCATCCGGTACCACTGATGCCCGGACCATTAATGGGAGAACAACGATGACCTCAACACTTTCCAAAGGTCCGTCCCCGGCCAGGCGGCGTCTGCCCGCACCGCTGCGGCGCTTCCTGAACAACAAGCTGGCCGTCGCTGGCCTGTTCGTGCTGCTGGTGTTTGCGCTCGCGGCGCTGCTCGCCCCCTGGGTGGCCCCCTACGATCCCGCTCAGATCTTCTTCTCCGACCTGCGGGCCGCGCCCGGCGCCGCCCACGTGTTCGGGGCCGACGAGCTGGGACGCGACATCTTCTCGCGGGTGGTGTACGGCGCACGGGTGTCGCTGAGCGCCGGTCTGGTCTCGGTGTCGCTGGCACTGGTGTTCGGCGGCGCCATCGGCCTGATTGCCGGGTATACCGGCGGCTGGCTGGATGACGTGCTGATGCGGGTCGTGGACGCGCTGCTGGCGCTGCCCTTTCTCGTGCTCGCCATCGCGCTGGCCGCCATTCTGGGTCCCAGCCTGCAGAACACCATGATCGCCATCGCCATCGTCACGGCCCCCGCCTTTGCCCGCATCACGCGCGGCGAGGTGCTGTCGCAGCGCGAGCGCGAGTATGTCCAGGCCGCGCACGCGCTGGGGGCCGGCGACGGGCGCATGATCACCCGCCACCTGTTGCCCAACATCAGCGGGGCGCTGATCGTGCAGACCTCGTTGGCGGTGGCCAACGCGATCCTCGCCGAGGCCAGCCTGTCCTTCCTGGGACTGGGCATCCAGCCGCCCGCGCCAAGCTGGGGCTCCATGCTCAATGCCGCGCGCGGCTACCTCACCGACGCTCCGTGGATGGCTGTATTCCCTGGTCTGGCGATCTTCCTGGCCGTCCTGGCCTTCAACCTGATCGGAGACGGACTGCGCGAGGCCATCGATCCGCGCGGTCGGGTGGGATAGAGCCGACTTTTAGAATATCCAGACGACGCCACCGAGACTTGGGTTCTTGGTGGCGCTCTTTTTTGCCCTGGGCGGGAAGAACCCACACTCAGGAACGGAGCGGCATCAGAAGAGGGCCTCCTCCTGGCGCACGGCGCTGTAGCGCGCCGCCGCCTCGGCATGATCGCGGTGCTGCACGGTGGCCCCCGGCAGGGCGCGGCCCAGCGCCGCCCCGAACAGCGCCGTGGTGCGCAGCGCTCCGCCGGTCGCCGTGACCGGCAACGGCCCGGTCCGGGCCAGCACCCGCCGCGCGAGTTCGGCCAGGGCGTGGGCCGCCTGCGTGACCATGCGCTGCGCTTCCGGATCCCCCTGATCGGCCGCGCGGCCCACCGCCGGGGCCAGCCGGGCCAGCGCCGCCGCGCCGGGTGTGCCGTAGGCAAAGGCACGCAGCGTGGGCCAGTCCAGCCCGCCCGTGATGGCCGCGACCTCGCGGGCCAGCGGCGTCTGGGGAGCCTGCTCTGGGTCCAGCGTGCCTGCGTCCAGCGCGTCGGTCAGCGTCCGCAGCGCGTGGCGCCCCAGGTCGAAGCCGCCGCCGTCATCGCCGATGCGGTACCCTCGTCCGCCCGCGCGCACCACCTCGCCCGCCGCCGTGACGTGATACGCCACGCTGCCGGTGCCTGCGTACAGCAGCACACCCGCGCCGGGGGAGAGGTGGGTGCGGTACGCCAGGTCCAGATCGCCCTCCACCGTGACGCGTTCTGGGCTCAGGCCCAGGGCCTGGGCCAGGGCGGCCTCCACCTGCGCCGCCCGCTCGGAGCCGCGGCTCAGGCCCGGCACCCCGGCGTGGACGCCGTCCGGCGAACCGGGCAGTCCGGCGGCAAGTTCCTGCAGGGCATCCCTCCCTGCCGGCGTGTCCAGCAGCGCCGCCGTGAAGGCGGGGGCCATCCCCGAAGCCCGCACCTCGCCGCCGCGCAGCAGGGCCCACTGACTGCCGCTTCCCCCGGCATCCAGTCCCAGCAGCAGGGGTGTGCGCGTCAAGGTCGGTCCGGGCGGGGTGGGAAGGCTGGCATTCGGTGCATGTCAAACAGTGTAGGTGGGGTCATGGGGTGGGGTCCGTTACCGGCTCTGGGTGTCCGCCGCGTCGCGCAGCGCGTCGCCCAGAAAGTTGAAGGCGAGCACCGACAGCACGATCATCACGCCGGGCAGCAGCAGCCACGGATACAGGTTGAGGGTCTCGAAGTTCTGCGCGTCCTTGAGCAGCAGGCCCCAGCTCGTCATGGGTTCCTTGATGCCCAGCCCCAGGAAACTCAGCGCGCTCTCGCCCAGGATGTAGCCCGGCAGCGCCAGCGTGGCGGTCACGATCAGAAACGACGACAGGTTGGGCATGATGTGCCGCAGGATCACCCGCAGGTCGCTGCCGCCGATGGCCCGCGCCGCCTGCACGTAATCCACATGCCGTGCGCTGATCACCTGACCGCGCACCACCCGCGCCAGCCCGGCCCAGCCGATCAGCGCGAGCACGGCGACGATGCCCAGATAGACCCAGGTGCTCGGCCAGCTCGCCGGAATGATGGTGGACAGCGCGAGCAGGATCGGCAGCCGTGGAAAGGACAGCAGCACCTCGATCACGCGCTGGATCAGATTGTCCACCCAGCCGCCGAAATACCCGCTGACCCCGCCCAGCACGATGCCGATGCCAAAGCTGATCACGATACCGATCAATCCCACCGTCAGGCTGACCTGCGCCCCGACGAGCATCCGCGACAGCAGATCACGCCCGAATTTGTCGGTTCCCAGGGGAAAGTAGAAGCCGTCCTTCACGCCGAACAGGTGCCACTGGCTGCGGAACACGCCCAGGAAGTTGTAGCGGTATTCCAGCGGATCGTCGCCGCGCACGACGAACAGGATGGGCAGTGGAGTGCTGGTGTCCGGCGCGAAGGTGGAGCGGAAGGTCACCGGGTCGCGGGTCTTCTTGACCCCATACACAAAGGGCCGCATCAGCTGGCCGTCGTGGACAATATGCACCGCTTGTGGGCGCTGAAACGAGTACTCGGCGTGCTGCGCCGTGATGGAGTACGGCGCCAAGAATCCGGCGAGCAGCGCGGTCAGGTACAGCGCGGCCAGCACGTAGGCGCTCAGCACGCCCACGCGGTTGCGCCGGAACCGGCGCAGGGCCAGGGTCAGCGGGGTCTGCCGCTGCGAATCCCTGACCCCTGGATTTGCGGGAAGTGCCGTCATTCGAAGCGGATCCTGGGGTCGGCCCAGGCCAGCGCGAGGTCGGCGAGCAGGTTCCCGATCAGCAGCAGCAGGGCGCTGAACAGCAGCAGGGTCATGGCGACATACTGGTCCTTGTTCAGCAGACTGTCGTACAGGTACGGCCCGATGGTGGGCAGGTTCAGCACGATGGACGCGATGATGGTCCCCGAGATCAGGGTGGGCAGGCTCAGGCCCGCCAGGCTGATCAGGGGATTGACGGCATTGCGTACCGCGTGCCGCCACAGCACCGTCTGTCCGGCGAGTCCCTTGGCCCGCGCGGTCCGCACGTAATCCTGGTGAATCACGTCCAGCATCGAGGCGCGCATCTGCCGCATCAGCCCCGCGACCCCCTCCAGCCCGATGGCGATCATGGGAATCCACAGGTGGCCCAGCAGATCCAGGGCCTTGCCCATGCTCCACGGCTCCCCGATGTACTGGGGGCTGAACAGACCTCCCACGTTGGTGCCGCCCATGTTCAGCACCAGCGCGATCAGCAGCAGCGCCACCAGGAAATCCGGCGTGGCGAGGCTGATGTACCCCAGAAAGTTGGTGACGGTCGCGCCGAAGCCGTAGCGGTTGAGCGCGGTGTAGATGCCCAGTGGTATGGCGATCAGCCAGCTGACGATCAGGGTAAGCAGGGCCAGGAACACCGTCCAGCCCAGCCGTTCCCAGATCAGTTCGGCCACCGGGCGTCCGTTGGCGAACGAGTACCCGAAATCGCCGTGCAGGACGATGCCTTTGATCCAGCTGTAGTACTGCACCCACAGCGGCTGGTCCAGGCCCAGCTGCCGGGTGATGGTCGCCACCGTCTCCGGGGTCACACGCGGGTCGTCGAGGTACTGGTCGATGAAGCTGCCCGGCTGCAGCTGAATCACGATGAAGCACACCACGCTGATGAGCAGCAGGGTGGGGACCATGCCCAGGAGGCGGCGCAGCGCGTAGCTCAGCATGGCAGGGGGGGCGCGGGAAACAGAGGGCCGGCAGGCCCCGCGGCGGGCGGCGGGAAACAGGTCATGGGTGGTCTTCCTCCCAGAGGGTGAGGGCCGGGGTGGGGGTTTGGTGGAGGACAGGCGGCGGGAGGCGGGGGGCCGCCGGCGTTTTCTCGCCCTGCGCGCCCCGCCTCCCGCCCGTGTTCCTGGCTCCTTACTTCTGGTAGATCAGGGGGACCGGGTTGTAGCCGGGAATAACCCCCAGGTTGTAGATGTAGTTGCCGTACTTGTTGCTGATGGCCCCGATGTTCTCGGGCTTGGCGATGGGGGTCACCGGCAGATTCTGGGCGAACAGCAGCTGCCAGCGGGTGTACAGGGCCTTGCGCTGGCTCGCCGAGGTGGTTGTGGCCGCGTCGTTGAAGATGTTGTAAATCTCCTTTTCCCACGGAGCCATCTTCGCGAGGTTGGGCGTTCCGCCGTCCTGCGCCGGCTGGGTGCTGCGGTGCCAGTAGTACAGCGCGCCGCCGGGCTGCCAGATGGGCTTGCGCAGTTCGGGGTCCGGCTGGTCGCCGAAAGCGGCCACGATCATCTCGAAGTCCCCCGCCATGCCGGTGGAGAACAGCTTGCTCGACAGGATGCCCTTGAGGTTCACCTTGACGCCCAGCTTCTTGAAATCGCTCTGCAGAATGGTGGCGATCGCCGGGTATACGGCGCTGTCGGTGCCGTAGGTCAGGTCAATTTCCAGGTCCTTGCCGCCGGGCACGTTGCGCACGCCGTTGCCATCGGTGTCCTTGACTCCCAGGGCGTCGAGCGCCTTGCCGGCGGCCGTCAGGTCAAACTTGCCCAGCTGGGCCCGCGTGTTCGTGTACCACTGCGTGTTTACCGGCGCGACGCCGTGACCGGGCAGGCTCGCCAGACCGTTGTACACCGTGTCGATGATGCGCTCGCGGTCCACCGCACTCTGCATGGCGCGCCGGAAACGGGCGTCGCTGAACAGCTTGGAGAGGGCCGGGTCCTTGGCGTCGAAGTTGTACGCGACAAAGGGGGGGCTGCCGAACAGCGCCGTGGAGCGCAGCACCTTGAAGGCAGCGCCCGCGACCTCCTTGGACTTCAGGTCCGGAAACTGCGCGCCGCTGCTGTTCAGCTGGTCGAGGTTGCCGGCCAGGAACTGGGCCACCTGCGCCTGGGGGTCGCGGATGATCAGGAAGTTCAGGGCGTTCAGGTAGGGCAGGGGCGTACCGCTGGCGTCGACCTTCCAGAAGTTCGGGTTCTTGACCAGGCTGACCTTCTGGCCCGCCGTGTAGCCCGCGAGTTTGAAGGGACCGGTTCCCACGACCTCGCTGGGGGCCACGTTGGTGGGCCAGGCGTTGTTGATGTCGGCCGGCTTGGCCCCGCCGTCCACGCTGAACTTGGCGAGCTTGTGCTGCGGCATGATGAAGTAGCGCTGCTGCAGCAAGAAGGCGGGCGCGGCGCGCGGCAGGGTGAACTGCACGGTGTTAGCGTCGATCTTCTTGATGGTGACGTCCTTGCCGTCCAGCTTGAAGTTCCCGGCGTCGCCCGCGCGGGCCTCGGGGTTCATGATGATGTTCTTGTACGAGAAGACGACGTCATCGGCGTTGAAGGCCTGACCGTCGCTCCACTTCACGCCCTGACGCAGCTTGAAGGTGTAGACCTTGCCGCCCTCGGTGATGGTCCAGCTCTCGGCCAGGGCAGGCTCGATCTTGTAGGTGGCGTAGTTGAACTCCACCAGACCGTCGAACAGCTGCTGCGAGATCAGGCCCAGGTTGTTGTCGATCACGCCGTAATAGAACAGGCTCTGCGGGCTGTCGCCCAGCGCGAGCGTCAGCGTGCCGCCGGGCTTGCCGGTGGTGACGCCCAGCGTGCCATAGCCGCTGACCTTCTTGGGAGCGGCCAGCGCACCGCCGAGCAGGGCCAGGGTGACCAGCGCGGCGGAACGGAGCAGGCGGCGGGATGAAGTGTGCTGCATGAAAACCTCCGGAAACATCGGGGAGTGGGGCAGAAACGGGGGGGGGCAGGCAGACGAAGCGGACCTCGAAGGCCAGACTGAATTGTGATACTCGACGCCCCAGAGTAATACCACTTTGCGGCCAATGACAACCCCCTTGCCAAGTGGTTTGGGAGTGGTATGTTCTGAGGCGATGTCTGCGTCTGCCTCCCCGCCTGCCTGGGCCGTCCCGCTCGATGCCGGAAGTGCCACCCCGGTGTACCTGCAGGTGGCGCAGGGCCTGGAGCGGCGCATCCACAGTGGAGAGTTGCGGCCGGGCAGCGCTTTGCCCGCCGAGCGCGAGCTGGCGGCGCAGCTGCGCGTCTCGCGTGTGACCGTGCGCCAGGCGCTGGCCCTGCTCGCGCAGCAGGGGCTGCTGACCCGCCGGCATGGCAGCGGGACGTTCGTGGCCCCGCCCGCCTCCGAGACGCGCCCGTCGCGGCCCCTGGGTCTGCTGAGTTCCTTTTCCGAGGATGTGCGCTCGCGGGGGCAGACGCCGGGGGCACAGGTCCTGGCCTTCGAGCTGGGCCGTCCCACCCCCCAGGAGGCCATGAGTCTGGCCCTGTCGCCCGGCGAGGGCGTCTACCGGCTGCGCCGCCTGCGCACCTCCAGCGGTGAGCCCCTGGCGGTCGAGGACAGCACCCTGCCCGCCGCGCTCGTCGGCTCCCTGAGTGCGCCCGACGTGACCGACGCCAGCCTGTACGCCCTGCTGGGTGCCCGGGGTCTGGGGCCGCGGCGGGCGATCCGGCACCTGCGGGCCGTCAACGCCGATCCTCAGCTGGCCGGGCTGCTCGGCGTCCCGGTGGGCGCGGCGCTGCTCGCCACCGAGCGGGTCTCGTGGACGACCGGCGGGCGGCCGGTCGAGTATGCCCGTGCCCACTACCGCGGTGACCGCTACGACTTCGTGATGGAATTGCACGGGGAGCCCGAGTGAACCGCGCTCCCCGGGTTCTTGGCCTGATGAGCGGAACCTCTGCCGACGGCATTGACGCCGCGCTGCTGGAATTGCCCGGCTGGCCCGCGCTGAACCCGAAGGGGGGAGAGGCTTTTCCTGCGCTGCCGCCGGGCGTGCCGCGCGGTCGGGTGGTTGCCCACACCATTACCCCCTACGCGCCCGAGCTGCGCGCGCAGGTGCTGAGGGCCATGCGTGGCGGGCTGGACACGGCACAATTGACCCAGCTGCACTGGGCGCTGGGCGAGGCGCTGGCCGGGGCAGCACAGACCCTGGCGGCGGACGCCGACGTGATCGCGTGCCACGGCCAGACCGTGCAGCACCATCCCCGGCCCGAGGCGGCACGCGGGTGGGCGCGGCCCGCCACGCTGCAGCTCGGCGAGGCCGCCGTGATCGCCGAAACCTGTGGCCGTCCGGTGGTCTCGGATTTCCGGCCGGCCGACCTCGCGGCGGGGGGGGTGGGGGCGCCGCTGGTCCCCTTCGCCGACTGGGCACTGTTCGCTGAAACGGGAGTGAACCGGGTGATTCTGAATTTGGGCGGCCTCGCCAACCTGACTTTCCTGCAGAGCACGGACCCGGCTGGAGTGGTCGCCTTCGATACCGGTCCCGGCAATTGCCTGCTCGACGAAATCGCTGCCCGTATGGGCCAGACCTGTGATGACGGGGGCCGTCTGGCCGCCGCCGGAACGGCACACGCCGCGACCCTGCGGGCGTGGCTCGCCCACCCCGAGCTGTCCGTGCCCCCACCCAAGGCCACCGGGCGCGAGGTCTGGTCCCTGGACCGACTGCCCGTTCCGGACCTGTCTGTGCCCGATCTGGCGGCCACCGCAACTGCCTTTACCGCACAGACTGTGGCAGACGCGATTCACCGCTTTCTGCCCGCGCCGCCCGACGAGGTGGTCGTGGCCGGGGGCGGGGCCCGGAACCCCAGCGTGATGCGTGAGCTGGCCGCCCGTCTTGCGCCGGTGCCGTTGAAAACCTTTGCCGACCTGGGCTGGAACGCCCACGGTTTTACCGACGCCACCCGCGAGGCGGCGGCCTTTGCGCTGCTGGGCTATGCCCGCGTGCAGGGCTGGGCGAACACCCTGCCGCACACCACCGGAGCGCGCCGGGCCGTCTGCGCGGGCAAACTGAGTCTTCCCAACCCCGGAGCGTCCTCATGACCCTGGATTCGCGCCGCACCGAGGGTGTTCACCCCGACCATCCCGATCTGGACCGCCTGGAGGTCTCCGAACTGGTGCGCGTGCTCGCCGGGGACCAGGCCGGGGCGCTGCGGGCGGTGGGGGCAGCGGTCCCGGCGCTGGCCCGCGCGGTGGAGGCCGCCCTGCCCCGGCTCACGCAGGGCGGGCGGCTGGTGTATGTGGGGGCGGGCACCAGCGGGCGGCTGGGGGTGCTGGACGCCACCGAGCTGACCCCCACCTTTTCGTGGCCCCGCGAGCGTGCCGTTCCGCTGATCGCCGGGGGAGCGCGGGCCATCCGCGAGGCCGTCGAGGGGGCCGAGGATGACCACGCCCTCGGTGGGCGCGACGTGCAGGCGATAGGCATCTGCGACACCGACGTCCTGATCGCCATCGCCGCCAGCGGCACCACACCCTACGTGCTGGGCGCGGTGGAGGAGGGCCGCCGGGCCAGGGCGCTGACGGTGGGCCTGGCGAACAATGCGGACACGCCGCTGCTCCGGGCGGTGGACTGCCCGGTGCTGCTGGACACGGGTGAGGAGGTGATCAGCGGCAGCACCCGCCTGAAGGCCGGCACCGCCCAGAAAATCGCGCTGAATACCTTTTCCAGCGCCGTGATGGTGCGGCTGGGCAAGGTCTACGGCAACCTGATGGTGGACGTCCGGACAAGCAACGCCAAGCTGGAGGGCCGCGCCGTGCGGCTGGTGCGGCATGCCACCGGCGCGGGGGAAGCTGAGGCGCAGCGGGCGCTGGCCGACGCCGCCGGAAACGTCAAGGTCGCCATCGTGACGTTGCTGCTGGGCATCCCGGCGACCGAGGCCATAACCCGACTGGCGGCCCACGGCGGCCATGCCCGCGCCGCCCTGGAGGCGGAATGAAGCCGGAACGTCCTGCAGCTTCCCCAAAGACCGATCTGATTCCGTCCCGCACCCGCGAGTTGCTGCACGCCGCCACCGAGACGGGGGGCGTGCCCGGCGCCGCGCTGGGAGTGGTGAATGCGGAAGGGGAGCGGGCAACCCTGATTCTGGGCCACGCGCAGCTTCAACCCGAACAGATTGCGCTGGGGGCCGACACCCTGTTTGATCTGGCAAGCCTGACCAAGCCGCTGTTCACGGCCCGCACGGTGCTGCGCGCTGTGGAGGACGGTCGCCTGGATCTGGACGATTCCCTGGGAGCCCATCTTCCCGAGCTTGCGTGGATGCAGGACACGGCGCTGCGCACCCGTACCCTGCGCGGGCTCCTGACACATACTGCGGGCCTGCCCGCCTGGGCCCCGCTGTATACCTGGGGCGACGGGCCGACCATCCGCGCCCGCGTGCTGCAGGAGCCGTGGACGCTGTCCACGCCGGGCGAGGTGGTGTACTCGGACCTGGGGTACATCCTGCTGGGACGGGTGCTGGAGCGGGTGTACCAGCGCGCCCTGCGGGACTTTTCGCTGGACCCAGGTCTGACCTTCACCCCGGACGCGGCCCGCTGCGCGCCCACCGAGCAGTGCGCGTGGCGGGAACGCCTGCTGCGCGGCGAGACCCATGACGAGAACGCGGCGGCACTGGGCGGGGTGGCGGGCCACGCGGGGCTGTTCGGCACACTGGACGGTGTGCTCGCCCAGGCAGAGCAGGTGCTGTGCGGCGGCTGGCTGTCTCCTGCCGCTCAGGCAGAGGCGCTGCGCGTTCAGGCGCACGGACGGACGCTGGCCTTCGTGGCGGCGCAGCCTGGATGGAGTGGGGGCAGCCTGGGCAGCCCGGCGGCGGTGGGCCATACCGGCTTTACCGGAACCGGGCTGTGGGTGGACCCGGCGCGGGGCCTGGCCTGGACACTGCTGACCCACCGGGTCCATCCCACCCGTCACAGCGGCTTTGACATCCAGGGATTGCGCCGGGCCGTGGGCAACACCTTACTGGCCGCCCGGTCCGGGACAGCCCGCTGAGGGGTCACCCGCCGGGTTTGCACCTGCGGTACAGAACGCCGGGCGCAAACCTGACACAATGCGTTCACCCATGATTGATGAATTTGCCGTAAATGAGCTGTTGACCCCCGACGAGAGACTGGTCCGTGAAAGCGTGCGCGCCTACTGCGACGCCGAACTGATGCCCCGGATTGCCGGCTGGTGGGATGACGGAGAACTGCCCGTGCGTGACGTGATGCGCGGCTTCGGGGAGATGGGCCTGCTGGGGCCGACCACTCCCGAGGAGTACGGCGGGGCCGGCGTGTCCTACAGCGCCTACGGCGCGATGATGTACGAGCTGGAGCGGGTGGACAGCGGCCTGCGCAGCGCTGCGAGCGTGCAGGGCAGCCTGGTCATGTTTCCCATCTTCACCTACGGCAGCGACGAACAGAAGCGCCGCTGGCTGCCGGGCCTGGCTTCCGGTGAACTGATCGGCTGCTTCGGCCTGACCGAGCCCGACGGCGGCTCGGACCCCGGCGCGATGCGGACGCGGGCGCGCAAGGATGGTGACGAGTACGTCCTGAACGGCAACAAAATGTGGATCACCAACAGCCCGCAGGCCGACGTGGCGGTGGTGTGGGCCAAGGACGACGACGGCGTGATCCGGGGCTTTATCGTGCCCACCGATACGCCGGGGTTCAACGCTCCGCAGATTCACCGCAAGATGAGCCTGCGCGCCAGCGTGACCGGCGAGATCGTGCTGGAGGACTGCCGGATTCCCGCCGCCAATCTGCTTCCCGGCAGCCAGGGCCTGAAGAGCCCGCTGTCGTGTCTGACCAGCGCCCGCTTTGGCATCGCCTGGGGAGCCATGGGCGCGCTGGAAGCGGTGCTGCAGACGGCACTGGACTACACGGTGGACCGTACCACCTTCGGCAAGCCCATCGCGTCCCGTCAGCTGGTGCAGGACAAGCTGGTGCGCATGGCGACCGACCACAGCCTGGGCCTTCTGCTGGCGTGGCGGCTGGGGGTCCTCAAGGATGCCGGGCGCATGAATTACGCCCAGGTCAGCTATGCCAAGCGCAACAATGTGCGGGTGGCGCTGCAGGGTGCCCGCCTGGCGCGCGAGATGCTGGGCGGCAACGGCATTACCACCGAGTATCCGGTGATCCGCCACATGCTGAACCTCGAGACGGTGGATACCTACGAGGGCACCCACGACATTCATACCCTGATCGTGGGACGTCACCTGACCGGCCAGGGCGCACTGGAATAAACTTCTAGAATATATATCCAATTAAATTCAGTGGTACAAAAGCTGAGGACCCTGGGTATCTGGGCGAGCCCGGGGTCCTCAGGGCGAGGCAACGGACCACGCAGGAGCATCCGGCGTTGTGTCTGACGGTGCCACAGATCCGCTCCCTGGGTACGGGTCGGCTGCGTCAGGCAGGTTCAGTGGCAACTTTCACTTTGCGCTCAGTGCTCATGGCGCAGTTCACCGGCCACCCTGAACTGTGCCGACTGGAGCATTTCTGCTCAGTTCAGCAGGGTGCCGCGAATGCCCTGGGCGCAGGCCATGCGGTGCTGGACGTCCTGCAGGTCCAGCACGCCGTGTTCGCGCAGGCCCGCCGCCACCACGCCGATCTCGGCCCACGCACGGCGAAGCGAGGTGCGGGTGCGGGCGCTCAGGACGGTCAGGTAGGCGTCCACGGCTTCACGCTCCTCCGGCTCGGTCAGGGCGGCGTCCAGCAGGGCACGGGCGTCGCGGCCCGGGGCCACCGGAGGCAAGCCCAGCATCCCGGCGGCCATGGGGGCCGCAAGCGCGGTCATGACCACGTCTTCCATCAGCCCCCGGTTGGCACGCATGGCCTGCAGATCGGGTGCCAGGGCATAACGCACGGCCGGACCATCCGCCAGCGAAACCGATTCGATGCGCAGTGGCGCGCGGCCCGACAACTGCGCCAGCACTGCCTCGGCAGCGGCCAGCGTGGCAGCGTCGTGCAGATCGGGAAGGGCGGTCGTGGATGCAGGGAAAGGAGTCAGTCTGGGCATAATTCCGAGTTCTCTGGTCAGGATTAAAGCACACATGAACGCGGATGAAAAGGTCAGCCAAAGCAAAAGCTCCCACAGTGAGGAGCCTTGGCCGGACGACGGGCGCGGTGAAGGTTACTGCTGCGTGCGCGGCTGCTCGCCCTGGGCATCCTTGCTGGGCGAGAAAGTCAGGCACTGGGCCTGTCCGGCGCTCATGCTGACCTCGATCTGCCCGGCGGTGCATTTCTGGTCGTTGTTGAAACGGCAGGAGGTGGCGTCGCAGCGGCTGACCGTGGTGTTTTCATTCATGCCTGCACCCTAGACATTCTGGAACGGCTTTTCAGTGTTCTGCTGCGTCATGTAATCAGACCCGAGTGATCAATCAGGGTGGTTTAGTCGGGTATCGGGAACGCCGAATTATGGCGCTGGCGACAGCCTTTTGCAGCTCCCTCTATTTTCCGGTGAGCTCAAGGTAAAGCATGGAAAAAGCCGGGGACATGGCATTATCCCGGCCACGTTAAAGACAGTCCGGCTCAGGTCTGTCCAGTGACCCCACGTTATCGCTGGCACAGCTCACGCGTCTTCAGCGCCCCGGCGGCGAAGAACGGGCCAGTCACGGCCACCCCGAAACCGATCTGGAGGAGAGTATGCCCTTCCTGGTGACGGGCAGGCCCAGACCGGCGCACAGGGGGAAAGGCAGCGGCTGCACGGGCAGCCTGGCCTGCCACTGGAAGACCGTCACACCTACGCCGAGCACCAGAGTCATTCCCACCGCTGTGTCGCTCAGCCGGGAGGCCACGGCCGCGCGTTGTAACGCCCAACACAGCCAGGCCTCACCGCTGCGTCCTGTCCGTTCAAGGCAGAATCAGCCGCAGCCAGTGAACGAGTGACGCTCGGCTACACCAACGCGGTCTTTCAGGTGCCGTTTCTGTAGCAGAGAAGCCATTAGCTGACTCGGCAGTACACGGCCCAGATGAAGCCGATGTGTACGAACCTCGTGGAGCTGCAAGGTCTGCCGAAGAATCCAGGTGCCTGTGTGGTCGTGGCAGACGTCTGTGTGGCAGTGTACGGTGTTCGCTGGATTTGAGTGCTGTCTGGCAGGTACGATTGAGGTATTTTCGTGTTCGCGAGAGCCCCTGCCCTGTCATGATGGCCCGCAAGATGGGAGACGACGCACACGCCGCCGCCAATGCGGCGCAGCTTCGCCTCCTGCTGGCAGACCTGGGGCTCATCCCGGCTCCACTCTGCCGTGAGTACTTTGCAGTCATGCGCCCCGCTGACCTGACCCCAGTGGAAATCGCTGACCAGCTTGCCCGGATGTACCACGCCGACAGCGGCCAGAAAGAGAATGCTCCCTCAGGCGAGGAGCGCACGGCCCTGGCCGCTTACCTGGGCTGCCACGACGACGTGAGAGAGGAAGCGTGGGCAGTATGGTGCGGCCGACTGGCCCCAACAAGGCGGAATGACGCCGCGTACTGGCTGAACGTCGGGTTCATCGAGCCGTGTCTGGAAGGTCGGCCGGTCTGAGTCTGGCGGTTCATCACATGCTCTTGGATTGCTCGCTGTTCACGGGCACCTGACAGGCCACTCCTTTCTGCTCGGCTTCTCAGGGTCCTTCTTTTGGGCGCCACGTCACCAGCACACCGGTCCATCTTCTGTCAGAACCATGAAACACGTCGTGTCCTACGGTGCCGTCAATGACCGGTGCCCCCTTGCCCGCTGACGAATATGCTCGGCTGCTCGATCTGGCCTCGTACGACATTCTCGACACTCCGCGCGAGGCGGCCTTCGACCGAATCGCCCGCCTGACGGCCCGCGTTCTGGCCACGCCCATCGCGCTGATCAATTTCGTAGATGAGGACCGGTTGTGGAGCAAGGCGTCTGTGGGTCTGGACGGTGTGGTCGCCCCGCGGGACGACTCGTTTTGCTCGTGGACCATCCTGCAGAGCGGCCCGCTGACCATCGAGGACGTTCGGGCAGACCTGCGCTTTGCCCACACCCCGTTGGTGGTGGGGGAGCCGCACGTTCAGATGTACGCCGGCACTCCGCTGACCACCCCGGCCGGACAGCACATCGGTACGCTGTGCGTGATGGATGACCGGCCCCGCGCGTTGTCGGCCCCCGACCTGCAGGCGTTGCAGGACCTCGCCGATCTGGTGGTCAGCGAGCTGGAACTGCGCGCCCGCAACCTCGCCCTGGACCGTGAACTGGACGCCCAGGCCCAGCGCGGCGCCGACCTGCAACGAATGGTGGATCAGGCGCAGGTGCTCGAAGCCGTGGCGCAGCTGATGGACCAGGAGCTGAGTCCCGAGGAGATGATCCTGGCTGCGTCCGCGCTGCTGGGCGAGGCGTTGGCCGCGGACTACACCGGCCTGATCGCCTTTGAGGGCGAGAACCTGAGCGTCCGGGCGGCCTACCACCATCCCCGCATGACGCCCGAGGCACGGGCCGTGGCAGACCGTCTGTCGGTCTTGCCCAGGGCGCTGACCTGGCGTCTGCGGGACATCACCACGTCCGTGTACATCGAGGATTATCCCGACCAAGTGGGTGCCCTGGCAGAGGTCGTGGACGCTGGAATTCAGCAGGTGGCGTGGGTGCCGCTGGGTCAGTGTGTGGAAGGCAGCGCGCTGCTGCTGGTGGTGCGCCTGCAGGGCAGCGAGGTCTGTGGCTGGCGCGGCAGTGACCGGGCGCTGCTGGAATCGGCGGGGCGCAGCGTTCGCAGCGCGCTGCGCCGGCAGGGCGAGATGCAGCTGGCCTGGCAGGCCGCTCGCCAGGACGCGCTGACCGGGGTACTCAACCGCCGGGCGCTGAGCGAGGACCTAACGCAGTGGCAGGCCACCGGGCGGCCGTTCGTGCTCGCCGGCCTGGACCTGGACGGCCTGAAGGCGGTCAACGATCAGGAGGGGCACGCCCGGGGCGACCAATTGCTGCAGGTATTCGCCGCCACCCTGAAGGTGGAACTGGGTGGGGCGGGGAAGGTGTACCGGGTGGGCGGAGATGAGTTCGTGACGCTGGGCACAGGGGACGAGGAACAGGTGCTCGAGGCGGTGGACACCGCCGTGCTCACGGCGCGTCAGGTGGCGCCGCTGCGGGGCGCGAGCGTGGGGGTGGCCCACAGCCGTGAGGCGTCCGGGGACGCGCTGCTCGCCCTGGCCGACGAACGCATGTACGCGGTCAAGCGGCGCAGACACGCGGCGCGGTTGACCGAGGCGGTGTGCTGACTCCCCCCGGGCGCCGGGCGGCTGCAGGCACGCCGTGCACCATCACCGAACAGCAAGACGCACCCGCGCCGCTGTGGCGGGGTGCTCCGAAGTGGTTTGATGCGGGACACCGTTCCGGGGCGTGGTCCAGACGTGCCCCCGGTAGGGGAGAGCTCAGCTCGATGCCGGGCCCACCGCCTCACTGCGGCGTGAGGTAGCGCCTGGGCTGGGTGGACACGGCCAGAGAAGCGACCTGCACGGCAAACCCGGCCGCCGCCTCGGTGCCCTGCTGGCGGCTCAGGGCATGCAGGTAGGCGGCGTTCCAGATGTCGCCGGCCCCCACCGTGTCGCTGACCTGAACGGCCGGCGCCGCATGCACGGTCACCCGCCCGCGGTGGTGAAGCACAACGCCGCTGGCTCCGCATTTGACGACCAGAGTGCCCTCAGGAGGCAGGTGGGCGGCGAGCGCATCGGCGGCGCGCCGCACCTCGGTCTCGTCGGCGAGGGCCAGCGCTTCGAGATCGTTGATCAGCAGGTGCTGGGTTCGGGGCAACCAGCTCAGCACCTCGCGCCGCAGCTGGGGCGTATACCCTCCATCGGGCCAGCCCATGTCGAGCGCCACCTGCGTCCCGGCGCGCTCGAAATGCGTCAGCAGCTCGGGGTACTGGCGGCGGAGTTCCGGGGTCAGAAAGGCCCCGGCGAGCAGGACAAAGTGACTGCCCGGCAGGTGGGGGCGCAACACCTCCCACCTCAGGTCCGCGAGATGACCCAGCTGGGTCAGGAAGGTCCGTTCCCCGTCGGGATGGCTCACGGCGACCGTCACCGAGGTGGGTCCGGGGTGGGAAATCCAGGTCAGGGGTCCAGCGGGAAGCTGCCGCCGGAGCCACTCGCCCGCCAGATCGTTTCCCACGGTGCTGATCACCGCGTGGTCGGTCCCCAGCGCGGCGCACGCGACGGCGGCGTTTCCGGCGTTGCCGCCGACGCGCCACTGCAACTCCTCGACCAGAACCTCTGTGCCGCGCTGGGGCCACTCCCCGAGGGGACCCACGATCAGGTCCACATTGATGTTGCCCAGAATGACCAGGTCGCGGGTCACGCCGGTTCCCCTTGCAGGGCGGCCGGGCGGAATTCAACGTCCAGGCCAGCGAAGAGATCGTTCATGGGATACTCGGGCACCGGGGAGCGAATGCCGCCGAGGCTGAAGGTCTCCGTGTGCATCAGGGGTGCGAACTGCTCCTCGGTGAGGGTGCCCAGGGTGCTGAGCGGTCCGGTCTGGGTACGGTGCGAGAACAGCGCGGCCCGTTTCCGGGCCGCCTGGCTGCGGATGTCGATGCGGGCGGCAATGGTGCAGTCGCACACTGCATACGTCTCCGGCTCCAGGCCCTCGAGCACTCCCAGCGGGCGTCCACTCTGCAGGCGCAGCATTTCCTCGCGGCTCTGAACGGTGTAGAACAGCCGCTGCACCCGCACCTGCCGGAACCCGCTGCTGGCGTAGGCGGCGGTGGCGACGCGGTGGGCGATCAGGTGGTCGGGATGGCCGTACATGCCGTGTGGATCGAACGTCAGCATGATCTGGGGGTGGGTGGCCTCGATCACCTCCAGAATCCGGCGTTCCATCTCAGTGGGGTCCGCGTTGATGGTCGCCAGCGGATCGTCGCGGCGCAGCCGGTCGCCCCGTCCGCTGTCGTGGTAATCCAGAAAGATGGGGGGGTGGATGCCCAGGGTGGCGCAGGCGTCTTTCAGCTCCTGCGCCCGCTGGGGGGCGATCTCCACCTCGCCCAGGGCCGGATCGGTGTTGCGCCCGGCCTCGCCGCGCGTGAGGCAGATTAGGTGAACCTGCGCCCCCCGCGCTGCGTACAGCGCCAGCGTTCCGCCGCAGCGCAGCGCCTCGTCGTCCGGATGGGCGAACACGGCCAGAAGGGAAGCGGGGGCGCTCATCCCTTCATGCCCGTCAGCACAATGCCGTCGATGATCTGTTTCTGGAAGATGGCGAAGACGATCAGGACCGGAATCACCGCCAGGCTGCTCGCCGCCATGATCAGGCCCCACTGGGTGCCCGCCTCGCCGTTGAACAGCGCCGTGCCCACCGGCAGCGTGCGGAACTCGGGTTTCTGAATGACGATCAGCGGCCACAGGAAAGCGTTCCAGTTGCCCAGGAAGGTAAAGATCGCCAGGCTCGCCAGTGCCGGGCGGACGAGCGGCAGGGCGATGCGCCAGAAGATGCCGAACTCGCTCATGCCGTCGATGCGCGCCGCTTCGAGCAGGTCATCGGGCAGCGTCTCGAAGAACTGCCGCATCAGAAAGACCCCGAAAGCGCTGATCAGTCCCGGGAACATGATCGCGAAGTACGCGCCGGGGGTGCTCCGGGTCAACTGCAGGTCGCTGACGCCCACGAACCACGGAATGACGAGCATCTCGGTGGGAATCATTAGAGTGGACAGGATCAGGATGAAGATCAGGTTCTTGCCGGGAAAGTCGAACTTGGCCAGGGTGTACCCGACGAGCGAGTCGAAGAACAGCACGCTGGCGGTGGTCACCCCGGCCACCAGCAGGCTGTTGGCAAACCACTGCAGGAACCGGGTTTCCAGCAGCACCTGACGGTAGTTGTCGAGCGTGGGCACAGCGGGCAAAAAGGCGAGGTTGAACAGTTCCTGAAAGCTCTTGAGGCTGGTCAGCAGCATCCACGCGAAGGGAAACAGCGTGACCACGATGCCGACGGTCAGGACGACATAGGCCAGGAGGACGGGGGTATTGAGGCGGCGGCGCGGGCGGGGCTGGCCGCTCACGGCGGCGGGCCGCTCTTCGGGGCGGGCGGGATGGGTGGTCATGCGGGCTCCACGGAAGGGCGCTGCCCGGAAAGCGTGGCCTGCGGCCGGAATGAACTCCGGTTCACAGGTCGTACCGCCGGGTCAGGAAGCGCAGCTGAATCAGGGTAATGGCCAGGATGATCACGAACAGCACCACGGTGATGGCCGAGGCGTAGCCCATCTGGTAGCGGCCGAAGGCGATCTGGTAGATGTACAGCGCCACGGTCATGGTGCTGCCCAGCGGGCCGCCCTGGTCGGTGAAGTTCAGGTTGACGACCTGGGTGAACAGCTGTAGATAGGAGATGGTGCCGGTGACCACGCTGAAGACGATGGTGGGGTTGAGCAGCGGCAGCGTGATCTTCCAGAAGGCCTGCGTGCCGTTCGCGCCGTCGATCTCGGCGGCCTCGTAGTAGCTGCGCGGAATGGCCGCGAGACCGGCGAGGAACAGCACGATCTGAAAGCCCAGGTTCTGCCACACCACCAGGGCCGCCGTGGTGGCCAGCGCCTGCGAGGGCGAGGTCAGGAAGTTCTGCGGCGGAATGTTCAGCCAGATCAGGAAGGTGTTGATCGGACCGAATTGCGGGCTGAACAGCCACTGCCAGACCCACGCGGCGGCCACGATGGGGGTCACGTAGGGAGCGAAGTACAGCGCCCGGAACAGGCCCCGCAGCGCCTGGATGCGGTTGAGCATCAGTGCCACCACCAGCCCCAGGGCGATCTGGGCCGGAACGCCGATCACCGCGTACAGTGCCGTGTTGCGCAGTGACTGTCCGAACTTCTCATCGGCGAACAGGCGCTCGTAGTTCTCGAGGCCGACGAAGGGCTGCTGCTCTTTAAGGATGTTCCAGTCGAACACGCTCAGGCGCAGGGCGGAGAGGGTGGGCAAAAAGCGCACGATCAGAAAGAAGATCAGCGGAACGAGCAGGAAGGTGTAGGCCGTACGGGCCTGATGCCGGCGCATCGAGCCGCCCCGGCGGGGCCTGGGAGGGGAAGTGGGCGCCGTGCGGGTCACGGGGTCCCTGGGCGGACATGGAGTCTGGGCATCTCAACCTCTGGAGCGGAGTGATGGAGGGCCTGCGGGGACACGGCGGGGCGTGGAAGGACGACGCGCCTCCACCTCCCCCCGGACGGCGCCGGAGGGGAGGCGGCGGCGCGGGCCGCCGAACGCCTTACTTGTAGTAGCTGTTGAGGATCTTCTGCTCGTCGGCGGCGGCCTGCTTGATGGCGTCGGCCGGTTTGGCGCCCTTGAGCAGCACCGTGTTGATCGCGTCCACCCAGGCCTTGCGCTGCCCGGCTTCGTCCACGAACAGCGTGGAGTGCGCGAACGGCAGCGAGCCCACGAAGGCCCCGAACACCGGGTCCTTGCGCAGCGACGCGTCGCCCGCCAGCTTGCGGCTCGCCGGAATCTCGCCCACCGAGTCCAGCCAAGTGCGCTGGGTGGTCTCGCTGGTCAGGAACTTGAGGAACTTCACGGCCGCGTCGAGCTTTTCGCCCTTGGCATTCTTGGTGATGCCGTTGACCCAGTACGACCCGAAGTTGCTGCGGACGCCGTTGTCCTTCATCACCGGCAGCGGGATGACGCCCCACTCGAACTTGGCCCCGTTCTTGATGGTGTTGATGGCGAAGGAACCGTCGATGATCATGCCGACCTTGCCGGCGATAAAGGCGTCGCGGTAGCTGTTGTTGCCGGGGAAGAAGTTGGGCACGCCCAGCTTGTACTTGGTCTGCAGGTCGGTGTAGAAGGCCATGGCCTTGCGCCCGGCGTCGCTGTCGTAGGTGGCCGTCTTGCCGTCCTTGCTGTACGGGGTGCCGCCGAACTGCCGCACGAGCACCTCGCGGACCATGTGGTAGTCCTGGCCGTCGGGCTGGATGCCGAAGCCCAGGGTGGTGAAGCGCGGCGGCGCGCCCTTGACGATCTTTGCCCCGGCGGCGATGAAGTCTTCCCAGGTGCGCGGGGGGGTCAGGCGGGCGGCCTTGAACAGGTCTTTGTTGTAGAACACCGCCAGCGTGCGCACCGAGATGGGCAGGGCGTAGTACTTGCCGTCCATCTTGCTGGTCTGGATCATCGGCACGAAGTCGCTCTCGATCTTCTTGATCGGGAAGTCCTTGGCGGGGAGGGGCTGCAGGTAACCGCTGTCCACGTACTGCGGCAGCCAGCCGTAGAACAGGTTGACCACGTCCGGGCCCTGGCCGGCGGGAACGCTGGAGGCGACCTTCTGGTTGTAGGCGTCGTAGGGAAAGGTTTCCTGCTTGATCTTGATGTCGGGGTTGGCAGCCTCGAACTTCTTGATCAGCTCGTTCATGGTGCTGACCTTGCTGGCGTAGTCGTACTGCCAGTAGGTGAGCGTTACGGGAGCGGCCGAGGCGGAGGCGAGGGACAGGCCGAGGGCCAGCGTAAGCAACTTTTTCATGGATCTCCTTGCGGTTGGGCGTGAAATGAGGGGTACTTGAGAATTTAAACTATACGTCGGGCAGGAGTGGAAAGGAGAGCTGGCCGGCAATCTGTGTGGACGGTGTTTCTCCATTCCCCCTCCTCCTGGCGGGAACGCCCGGTTACTTGCCCAGGGTCACGCGGGGCCACAGGTAGGGCAGGGCCTGCTTGCCGCCCCAGGAGAAGGCTGCCCACGCCAGCCCGCTCTGGCTGATGTTCGCGCCCACACGGGCGTCGGCCGTGTCGCCGTCGTACATCACCAGGTTCAGGCCGATGGTGTCGCCCGTTTTGGGCACCTTGGGCATGGCGGCCCACGGCAGGCGGAACTCGATGGTGTAGCCGCCGTCCACCTTCCTGGAGGCCACCTGCATGCCGGGCGCCGTTTCCTCCATCACGCCCTGCCGGGCGTCGGCGTCGCGGAATCCGCGCGCCCCAAAGCCGTCGGTGGTGCAGGGGAAGGCGGCGGCCTGCATGGTGGTGCCGGTGTCGCGGCTGGTGCCGCTGGGGTCCACGGTGACGCCAATCGCGTCCGAGCGCAGCTGGGCCTTGACGTCGTCGGGGGCGATGTTGCAGGCCACCACCTCGTCCTTGACGTTCAGGCCCACGTACAGGTACGTGTCGTCGTAGCCGAGCTTGAAGCGGGCGCTGGCATCCGCCGCACCGTCGGGCTTGGCCCGCCACCACAGGTCTTCCGGGCTGATCTGCCCGTCGGCGCCCGCCGACAGGTCGGCCAGGTCGCCGTCAATGGCCGGCGCCTTGCTCAGGCGCGGAATGGTCAGGCTGGGCAGCACGTAGGCGTTGGCGGTGTCGGTGAAGTTGCCGGTGCTGAGGCTGACCGGCAGCAGCGCACTCTGGCGTCCGGCAGGCAGCGCGGCGGCCACAGCTTGCAGCTGCAACGTCAGCGTCTTGCTCTGTCCGGCGGCCAGCGAGTAGGCCGTGTCGCCCGACAGCGTGATGCCTGCGGGCAGTTTCAGCTCTACCTTGCCGTTCACGGCGGCCCCGCTGCGGTTGGTCACGGTCACGCTGACCGGGGTCTTCTGCCCCAGTGCCAGCGCCAGACGGGTGGGCAGCGAGCCGATCACCCAGTCGGTGCCGGTCTGCCGCGCGAAGTCCTGGTACGCGGCGACGTCGAAGGTGGGGGCGAACGTGGCCACGACGGCGGGCAGCGGGCGCACGAAGGTGCCGGCACGCCCGGTGATGGCCTGCCCGTCCTGCACGGCGCGGTAGCTGCCGGTCAGGGCGCTGCGCTCGGCGGCGGCCCCGGCGGGGGCCATGACCTGGAAGGTGGCGCTGGCCGACTCACCGGGCTTGAGGGTCCGGGCGGCCGGAGCGGCCGAGACCGTCCAGCCGTCCGGCGCATTCAGGGCCAGCGTGACGCCGGTCATGGGCTGGGCGGTGGTGTTGATCAGGGTGACCGTCACGGGCGCGGCCTGTCCCGCACCGATGTCGTAGGCGCCGGGCTGCACTTCCAGCCGCACGCCGGCCGGCGAGGACCCGCTGGGGGCCAGCGCCCCGCCGAGCAGCGAGGTTTCCCGGGCGGGCGTGGGCACCCGCGAGGCCACCAGCATGAACGACTCGGGATTGGCTGCCCGCGCCGGCAGCGTGGAGGTGGTGTCCCAGCCCTGCGAGCGGTAGTTGTGCTGCGCGATGCTCTTGAGGTCCGCGTAGCGTAGCCGCGCGGTGCGCGACACGTCGTCGGTGGGAATCTTGACGGTGGCCTCGGCCGCGCTGTTGGGGTAGTAGTACAGCTTCAGCGGCGTGAACGGCTGCACGCCCTCGGCCAGCTGCTCGGGGCAGGACTTCGGGTCACCGGCCGAGTTGTAGGCCAGCGTGGCGGCGCGGGCGGCCATCTGGTGCTGGCCGTGCGTGCCGGGGCCGGGCCACATCGTCACGATGATCTCGGGGCGGCGCACCCGCACCAGCCGCACCACGTCGCACACAAAGGCCGGGCCGCCCCACTTTTCGAGCGTCTCCTCGGCCGACAGCGTGAAGTAGAAGTCGCGCAGGCCCAGGAAGTGCGGACTGTCCACGCCCAGCATCGCCAGCGAGCGGCGTTCTTCTTCCTCGCGGATCAAGCCCAGGGCGCGGCCGGTCTCGCGGCCGGTGGCGTTGCCGCCGCCCTCGCCGCCGGTCAGGGTGACCACGGTGCCCTTGAGGCCGCCGTCCAGCAGGTAGCGGGCCAGGATGCCGCCCACGCCGCTGTCGTCGTCCGGGTGCGCGCCGATGAACATCAGGTCCACGTCCATCAGGTCCAGGCCGCTGACCGTGCCGCCGTAGGAAGCGGGGCCACTCTGGATGGGGTTGGGAGCGGGCGCAGGCGCAGTCTGTGCGCTTGCGGCACCCACCAGCAGGGACAGCAGCACGGCGGACCAGCAACGTTTTCTCATAACGAACCTCCTTCAAGGTACGAACGGGCATTCATAAAGCGGGTGGTGAGGCTGTCGTGGTGGGCCAGGTCCGTGTCCAGGCGTTCGCGGGCTGCCAGGAGTTCCCCGGCCATGACCTGCGGAGCGGGGCCGCCGAAGGTGGTGCGGCGGGCGATGAATTCCGCCGGGTTCAGGGCGCTTTGCACCTCGGCTTCCGGCAGATGCAGGCCCACTGCCCCGAGATCCGCGGCGGTCAAGGTGCTGACCGCGCGGCCCTGGGCGTGCAGGTGTGCGAGCAGCGCCGCCACGTGGGCGTGCGCGTCCCGGAAGCCGCAGCCGGTGTGGCGGGCGATCACGTCGGCCAGCTCGGTGACCACCGATTCGCCCTGCTGGGCTTCGCGCAGCCATTCCTCGCGGTTGAGCCTGGGATTGGTCAGCGAGGCGATCATCAGTTCCAGGCCATCGCGGAAGTCGTGCCACATGCTGGTCAGCGGCGGCTGCATGTCCGGGCCAGGGTCGTTGATGTCCCCGAACGGCACGTTATGGCTGCTGATGATCACGCTCTGCGTCACCCCGATGGCCTTGCTGAACTTGGTCCGGGCGTGTTCCAGGGCCACCGGATTGCGCTTCTGCGGCATCACGCTGCTGCCCTGCACCAGCCCGTCTTCCAGCGACAGCAGCCCGCGCGAGGCCCAGAACAGCAGGTCGTACAGCACCCTCGAGAGGGTCGTGGACACCACCGTGATCACGCTGGCGATCTCCACCTGCCAGTCGCTGGCGCTCACAGCATCGTAGGTGTTCTCGATGGGCCGGTCAAAGGCCAGCAGCGCCGAGGTGCGCGTTCGGTCGATGGGAAAACTGGTGCCGCCCAGCGCCACCGCGCCCATCGGGCTGATGTTCAGGTGCGCCAGGGCACCCAGCATTCGCGCGCTGTCGCGGGACAGAACGTTTTCCACCGCCGTCAGGTAGTGCGCCAGGGTGGTGGGCTGGGCCGGCTGGTGGTGGGTGTACGCGACAATCACGGTGTCGATCTCCCGCGCGGCGAGGTCCAGCAGCGTGCGCCGCAGCCGCAACACCCGCTCCATGGCCCGCATCAGGCGCAGCCGGGCACTCAGGCGATAGATGGTCATGTCCAGATCGTTGCGCGACAGCGCCGTCCGCAGCGCCCCTGCCGCGTCCGCGTCACGGGCCGCCAGCGTCCGGTCGAGCGTGAAGAACACGTCCTCGATGCTGGGGTCATAGGCTGGAAACGGCTCCCGGCGCAGGTCGCGCAGCAGCATGGCTGCCTCGCCCGCGTGCGCCACGCCGCAGCCGTCCAGCATCAGGGCGTGGGCGCTCAGGGCGTCGAACAGGTGGGGCAGCAGATGTTCGCTGGCGTAGTCGTAATCGGGCTGCAGAACGGTCCGCAGATAGGTGTCATGCCACATCGGTGTTGTCTCCCTTGAGGTCCTCTACACGCGCCAGAAGACGTTCCTGCGCCTGCTCGCGGGCCAGCACGGCCGCGCCCCGCAGGACCGCCGCGTCGACATCGGGAAGCAGGTGGGTGGTCACGGACAGGTCCAGCAGTGCGCCGAGCTTTTCCTGAAGTTCCAGGCCGCGGTCCCGCGGCAGGCCCAGAACCACATGCTGCAGGTCCAGGGTATGCACTAGGCCGGCGAGCATGAACGCCGTGGCGTCCAGCCGCTCACGGCCGGGCAGACTTTCCAGGGGCTCCGGGCCGCGCAGCGTGGGCCAGCGGGAGCGCCCGATCTCTCCGGCGCGCCCGTGCATGCCCCGGTACAGTTCGTTGCCCAGCACGAGGCCCATGCCGGTGCCGCTGGGCCGCTCGACCAGAACGGCCACATGGCTCAGGCCGCGTGTTTCCCGGGTGCTGGCCAGCGCGACCAGATTCGCGTCGTTCACAAAGGTATACGTCACGTCGGCGTCTTCCAGAAAGGCTGTGATCCGCCGCACGTCAAGGTGACGGGTCACGTTGGGTTCCCGGACCTGACCCTGCGGGTCCACGGGAGCCGGAAGGCCGACCAGAACGTGCCGCAGCGGCCCGAAGACCGATCCCGAGCGTGCCTGCCGGAAGACGTCCATCAGGACCTCGGTCAGCTCCCCCTCGGCGCAGTGGATCTGCCGCTCCTCGGAAGGGCGGCCGGTCAGGCCGCTGAGGTTCACCTGGATCCGTGTGGGCTGAAGGTCGATGGCCAGGACGGCACCGACTTCCGGGCGCAACTCGACCCGGTGGGGGGTGCGGCCCACGCCGTGATCCGGGGACATGGACAGCCGGGCGATGCCGTGGTTCAGCAGTTCCTGGACCACGACATTGACGGTGACCTTGGACAGACCGGTCTGCTCGGCAAGCTGGGGACGCGTCCATCCGGTTTCCGAGAACAGCAGTTGTGTAACGGCACGGCGGTTGAGACGCCGGAGCTCGCGCGGCTGACCCATCGCATCTCCTAGATAAGAAACTTTATTAACGATCGGGATTACTGTACCGCTGTGTTCGTAGAAACGCAACGTCGCCCACTCTGAGGTAGTGGACTTCCGAGCATGACGGGTGTTCAATGAAGCATGAACGGTTTGAAGTGTCCGCAGTGCGGAGGCGTCTATATCG